>CAVHKB010000260.1:0-5274 GCA_963636305.1 Prevotella sp. P5-108 | reverse complement strand
GCCGTATAAGTAAGACTAACATTTTACATATATTTATATAAGTCCCTTGTTACATATTGTGTTTTATATAATTTTTACATTCACTGGATAGTGAGAGAAAAAGGTTTAGAGTCCATTGAATGAGAGGACTCTAAACCTAAATTAGAAGTTACGTTATTACTTCAGTTCAACTTCAGCACCGCCATCTTCGAGGACTTTCTTGAGTGCTTCAGCGTCAGCCTTAGCAAGTCCTTCCTTGATAACTGAAGGTGCTCCGTCAACAAGATCTTTTGCCTCTTTCAAACCAAGACCTGTTTGTTCTTTAACCAACTTAACGATAGCAAGTTTAGCAGCACCTGCTGATTTAAGAACTACATCGAATGATGTTTTCTCTTCTTCAGCGGTAGTACTACCACCTTCACCCTGATTAGCAGCAACAGCAACGGCTGCAGCAGCAGGTTCAATTCCGTAATCGTCTTTCAAAATTTGGGCTAACTCGTTTACTTCTTTAACGGTAAGGTTAACCAATTGTTCAGCAAAAGCTTTCAAATCTGCCATTGTCGTATAATTTAGAAAAGTTATTTTTATTGTTTATTATGCAACGCAAAGCGGCGTTGCTCGCTGTTTGTTTATGCAGTTCTTTCTCCAAGCGTTTTGAGGACGCCATGCAAGGTGTTTGCCCCTGATTGCAAAGAAGAGATAACATTCTTTGCAGGAGATTGCAAGAGTGCAACCAAGTCGGCAATAAGTTCGTTTTTGCTCTTGACCGCAACCAAGAAATTAAGTTGATCTGCTCCTACATAGGTTACATCTTCAACAAATGCAGCCTTGAGAGCGGGCTTAACATCAGGGTTTTTCTTGTCTTTTTCTGCATAATCTTTGATTAGTTTAGCAGGCATATTACCTGTATTGCAGAGCATAAGGGCTGTATTGCCTTTGAGACAAGCAAACAATTGTTCGTCAACATTCTTCCCTTCCAATGCTTTTTGCAGAAGGGTGTTCTTAACCACAACCAATTTGATACCTTTGTTGTAGCAAGCACGACGAAGTGCGCTCGTCTTTTCAGCATTGAGTCCTTCTATGTCTGTCACATAGAAATGAGCATATTCATCCAATTGACTTTTCAGTTGCTCAATTATCGCGGTCTTATCTTCTTTTTTCATAATTCCAAACTGTTAACTTATTCAACTGATTTAGGGTCAATTTTGATGCCTTTACTCATTGTACTCGACAAATAGATACTCTTTATGTAAGTCCCTTTTGATGTAGCGGGTTTAAGTTTGATGAGAGTGAGGATAAACTCCTTCGCATTCTCCGCAATCTTCTCTGCAGGGAAAGAAACCTTACAAATAGAGGTATGTACAATACCAAACTTATCTACTTTGAAATCAATTTTACCTTGCTTAACTTCCGTAACGGCTTTTGCAACATCCATTGTTACAGTACCGCTCTTTGGGTTAGGCATAAGTCCGCGTGGTCCGAGAATGCGACCGAGAGCACCAATCTTACCCATTATTTGAGGCATAGTGATGATGACATCAACATCGGTCCAACCACCTTTGATTTTTTCGATATATTCATCCAATCCAACATAATCAGCACCAGCAGTTTTGGCTGCGGCTTCCTGATCAGGAGTACAAAGTGCGAGAACTCTCACTTGCTTACCGGTGCCATTAGGAAGAGAAACAACGCCACGCACCATTTGGTTTGCTTTGCGTGGGTCAACTCCCAAACGAACATCTACATCCACAGATGCATCGAACTTGGTAGTAGTAATCTCCTTAAGGAGAACTGCTGCCTCATTCAGCGTATAGGCTTTACCTTCTTCAATTTTTTCTAAAGCCAACTTTTGGTTTTTTGTCAGTTTACTCATAGTTCAATTGAAGTTTAATTATTTAACAGTAATACCCATACTACGTGCAGTACCTGCGACCATTTTCATAGCATGCTCTACCTCAAAGCAATTGAGGTCTGCCATCTTATCGGTAGCGATTTGACGACATTGTTCCTCTGTGATAGAAGCCACTTTCTTACGATTCGGTTCAGCAGAACCGCTCTTCAGTTTAGCAGCCTCCAACAATTGGATTGCTACAGGCGGAGTTTTTACTACGAAGTCGAAAGTCTTATCGGAGTAATAAGTGATGACAACAGGAAGTACTTTTCCTGCTTTGTCTTGTGTTCTGGCATTGAATTGTTTACAGAACTCCATAATGTTGATACCCTTAGAACCTAGAGCAGGTCCCACTGGGGGTGATGGGTTTGCTGCACCACCTTTAATCTGCAGTTTAATAAGTCCAGCAATTTCTTTAGCCATAATGTTTTAATTTACTGTTGTTATAGTTAGTTAACTATTGAGTAGTATATCGACCCGTAACATAGTCTCCTACTCTTTATCCACTTGATTGAAACTTAATTCGATAGGCGTTTTCCGTCCGAAGACAGTCACAATGACTTTCAGTTTGCGTTTATCGGTATGTATCTCATCGATTTCACCATTAAAGTCTTTGAAAGGGCCGTCGGTAACTTTGACAGTTTCTCCCAGTACAAATGGTATCTCAATCAATTTACTGTCCTCTTGTTCGTTGATATTACCGAGAATACGATTCACTTCAAATTGACGAACAGGAGTAGGCACTACTGATTTTCCATCGGATAAGAAACCTAACACATTAGGTACATTGCGTAACCTCGGATAGCACTCGTCCACAAGGTTTGCCTCAACGAGAACATAGCCTGGCAGATAATTGCGTTCCTTAGTGACGCGTTTGTTCCCACGCAGTTGGACTACTTTTTCGGTAGGAATAAGTACTTGCGAAACATACTGACCTAAATCAGTAGTTTTACAAGCAGCCTCAATATACTCTTTCACTTTGGCTTCCTTGCCGCTGATTGCTTTAAGGACATACCATTTAAGATTATTCTCAGCCATAGTTATTCTACCTTAAAAGAGACCATAGATAAAGGTCATCAGCGACTCGAAACAGAAGTCTATAAACCAAACAATCAGTGCAAGTATCAGGGAAGCAATTAACACAAGCACAGCACTATTGGTCAACTCTTTGCGGGTTGGCCAACTTACCTTATAGACCAACTCTGTGTAAGACGCTTTAATGTTATCGAATATCTTCATATCGTGTAGATTTTTTCTTTGTTTATATTCGCTGAAAAAGACCCCAGATAGCACACCTGTGTTAACCGAAGTCCATTGTTCAGAGAATCTGCACGGAAGGAGAGGTTCGAACTCCCGACACCTGGTTTTGGAGACCAGTGCTCTACCAACTGAGCTACTTCCGTTCATCGGAAATTATTCTGTACAAAAAACTTGCTTTGCGTGTTCTGCACCCTATAATTTCCTCTTGGAGTATCGAGAAACAAGTTTCCCGACTTTGTGTTGCATCTCCCTCTCGCAGTAGCAAGGGCTTGCGCCCTACGCTACCATTGCAGAGAGAAATATCACGAATTGCTTATCTTGCGATATTAGTCAAGAAGTTTGGTAATTTGACCTGAACCTACTGTACGGCCGCCTTCACGGATTGCGAAGCGCAAACCTTCGGAGCAAGCAACTGGGTAGATAAGTTTAACTTGGATTTCCAAGTTATCGCCAGGCATAACCATTTCTGTTCCTTCAGGAAGAGTGATTTCACCAGTAACATCCATAGTACGAATGTAGAACTGAGGACGATAGTGGTTGTGGAATGGAGTGTGACGCCCACCTTCTTCTTTCTTCAGGATATAAACAGAAGCCTTGAATTCGCTGTGAGTTTTTACTACACCCGGGTGAGTAATAACCATGCCTCGACGAACCTCGTTCTTGTCTATACCACGGAGGAGCAGACCTACATTGTCGCCAGCCTCACCTTGGTCAAGAAGTTTACGGAACATTTCAACACCTGTAACCACAGATTTCTTATCTTCACCAAGACCAAGAATTTGTACTTCGTCGCCTACTTTAACAACACCTGTTTCAATACGACCGGTGGCTACTGTACCACGCCCAGTAATTGAGAACACATCTTCTACAGGCATCAAGAAAGGTTTATCGATAGCACGAGGAGGCAGTTGAATCCAAGTGTCGACAGCATCCATCAGTTCCATTACTTTGTCTTCCCATTCAGGAACGCCGTTCAAAGCGCCGAGAGCGGAGCCACGGATAACAGGGGTGTTATCGCCGTCGAACTCGTAGAAATTCAGCAATTCACGCATTTCCATTTCTACCAAGTCGAGCATTTCAGGGTCGTCAACCATATCGCACTTGTTCATGAATACAACCAACCGGGGTACATTCACTTGGCGGGCAAGAAGGATATGCTCACGAGTTTGAGGCATAGGACCATCGGTAGCAGCAACTACGATGATAGCGCCATCCATCTGCGCAGCACCAGTAACCATGTTCTTTACATAGTCGGCGTGACCCGGACAGTCAACGTGTGCATAGTGGCGGTTGGCAGTTTCATACTCAATGTGAGCGGTGTTGATAGTAATACCACGCTCTTTCTCTTCGGGTGCGTTATCGATTTGGTCGAAAGACTTAACATCTTCGTTACCAAAACCTTTCTTGTGAAGCACAAGAGAGATAGCAGCGGTCAGAGTAGTTTTACCGTGATCGACGTGACCAATAGTACCAATGTTCACGTGCGGTTTTGAACGGTCAAATTTTTCTTTTGCCATAATTCTAGAATTTAGTTATTAACGTTAATACTATAAATTGTATCTAATTATTTTTCTGCACAAAGCAGTGCCTCCACTAACATGGAATCACCGACCGAAGAGCAGACTTGTTTGAGCTGATGGCGGGAGTTGAACCCGCGACCTCATCCTTACCAAGGATGCGCTCTACCACTGAGCTACATTAGCAACACCTTTCTTTATGGAGCAGAGCAAAGTTCTCTCTACTCGCTAAAGGATTTGAGCGGAAAACGGGACTCAAACCCGCGACCCCCAGCTTGGAAGGCTAGTGCTCTATCGACTGAGCTATTTCCGCAATAATGCGCAAGCGTATCTTGCACGATTCCTTTATAGCAAAAAGAATTCTTGTACAGCCGCCTGACTTATGCAAGAATTCTGATTCAAGCGAAAAGGGTGGGTAGTGATGGATTCGAACCACCGAAGCGATGACGCAGCAGATTTACAGTCTGCCCCATTTGGCCACTCTGGAAACTACCCTCAATAAAGTCAGCATACTGACGGCACACGCTTGTGCCTACATTTTTCGCTTTTTTTGAGCCTCTTGTCGGATTCGAACCAACGACCCCGAGATTACAAATCACGTGCTCTGGCCAACTGAGCTAAAGAGGC
>CAVHKB010000259.1:0-7619 GCA_963636305.1 Prevotella sp. P5-108 | reverse complement strand
CCCCTCGGTACTCCTAATATAGATAGTTGCTTTTGCCCTTTACAGCAGCGGGTCTGTTCGGGATTTGCACCCGATTCCCGTACCAAAGGCGTTGCAAAGTTACGACTTTTCGAGAATATATGCAAAATAATTATGTAAATACCTGTGTATCAATTAGTTAATACGCAGTTCGGTTGCCTATTTTGAAACATATTGGAAACAATGCCATAAAAACAAAGATACCCCACGCAATCACTGCGTAGGGTATCTTACACATATATGGTCATTCCAATCTTTCGTTACAAAGGTACATCAAATTTTTGATATGTGCAAATTTATACCATTGTCACATGGATTGGTTGCGAACTTGTTGTACGGACTGCTCGTATTTCGTTGAGCAATGTTTGCGTTGCGGAACGAATGCCTGCGGTGTCGCTTTGTATGAGTGCAACTGTCGATTGTATGTTCGCCATAGGCGAGCTGCTATACATACCATTCCCTCCGACATAGTTTTGCAGAATGCTTTGAATGTTTAGCAATGCCCCAAGTTGGCTATTGCTCAACGCCTCCAACCTGCGAGCGGTGTCTTCGGTAATACTCTCAATACCTCCCGACAAAGATTGCGTGTCGCTATTGTACCACAATGCCTCTTGCAAAAAGTCGGGAAGGTTGTTCTCGGTGTCGATAAGCGTATTACCTATACCTATCATTGTATTGTAGAAGTCCTCCGCCTTTGCCGAGTTGTTTAGGTTTTTGAGCAGCTCTGCGGTATATTTCTCGCTATCAAAGGTGTCGATTGTGTTTCCGTCTTTATCTTTGGTTTGATAGGTGTATTTTTGCCGTAGATAGTCTTGGTTAGTCCATTCTTGGATAGCACTCTCGATTAGAGGTTGCAGAATAGCCATTTCGAGCATATTCTCCACGACATCGCCAATCATTGTCTTGACGGTGCTACGGAAAGAGCGAGCTGCGTTTTCTCCGTTTTGGAAAGCGGAACGGATTGCATCGCCCATTGCACTTGCCCAATCCTCAGTCGAGGAAACCAACTCGTCAAGCATATCAAGCAACTCATTCTTGAACTCGTCTTCTGCCTCTTGTTGTTGTTGCCGATATTCTTTCAACTTGTCGTCATCAGTATTCTTTTTTGCGTCTTCTGCGGCTGCCATATTCGCATATTCGCTTGCCTTCGATATGGATTTGCCGACAGCGTCTGTCCGCTTAACCAACTTATCCAAGCCCGTACTACGCTCGGCTGCTGCATTGAGGTTCGTAACTGCCGTGTCAAAATCCTCTACGGAATCTTTCATTTTATCTATACTCCGTTCGAGAGCGTTATCGTGTGCCTTAAATGCCGCCACGATTGCTGCAATGGCTGCTGCCACAGCAATAATGGCAATCATAATAATTAGCAGAGGAGTAAATGCAATATCCAATGCGATAGCAGCTGCTGCCAATGCAGCAACTAATGCAATGACAGCAGTGATAGGAGCAATGATAGCTTCGAAAGCATCTCCGAAATCGTTAATACTTTCATCCATCACTTGCATCCATTCAGGGTTCTCTCCGTCATTCATTACATCATAGACATCGTTGAGCGTACTTGAGAACGACTTGAGAGCATTTACAACAGAGGTTACTACATTGGTCATAGAATTGAACTGATTGGAGAATGATTGAATGCTCTGCTCCATATTATTGAGAGCGTCAGTCTTGAAAGACCTCGATAGCTTTTCTCCGTTCTTGCCCATTTCCACCAATTTTTCATTAAGTGCAGTAAGCGTAGCGACATCCTCAGGGGATGTAAGATTAAACCAATTGAATTGCCCTGTTTCCTCGTCAAAATAGGCATTGTCAATTCCCTTTCCTTGCGCAACTGCTTCGTCATATTGCGCCTGCGCTCTTTCTTTAGCCGTGTGGTAATCGTACAAGTTAGAGAATAGATTGCCGCCCGTACTACTATTGAACTCAGCAACTTTCTTTTCCAACTCATTGAATTTATCAGTCAATTTGATTTTGGTCAGCGGGTCTAAGTCTTTGGTCATCTCTTCGAGTTTCTTTCGCAGTTCATCGAAATCGATTAGTTTCCACTTTCCGAGAGCGTCAAACATAGTGCTGAAATCGTTTTGCGCAAGGAATTTATCAAATATATCCGTTGCACTTGTCTGTGATTGTCCGACTAATGTTTGCAAGGCCGCATAGTCAATCCCATTGCCATTGGCTTTAGATATGTTCTGCGCAATGCTGTTTGTATGCCGAGCAGCATTCATATCTATTCTTGCATTGGCAATGCTATCACGCAGCTCGTTCCCCGTGTATTTACGCCCGCTGATACTTGCTATCTCCTGCACCAATTGCTGCAAGAGTTCTTGGAGCATTGGGCGGAGTTTGCTGACTGTGATTTGCCCTGCGTCTGTTGAAGTGAAGTTTTCTTGATTAACCTGCTCTAACTTATCTATCTGCTGCAAAGCTTTGTAGATGTCGTCTATGGTATTCAGCGAACCAAATGAAAAGCCTTCGTACAAACCTTGCTCGTTTTTCGACTTGGCAATGGCACTATCGGGGTTTGATTTTGCCTCCTCATCCAACTTGGTGTTATAGACTTCGACCACCTTTTGGATGTTGCCTTTCATAATGGTCGATTGCGGTGTCGTAGCCTGCGCCTTATACGGCTCGTCTATCATACCACCAAGTTTATACTGCGTTCCTTGCTGTATCATCTTGCGGTACAACTCGACATTCTTGTTGGTCTTGTCGAAAGTGAGCGAGAGGTCATTCAAGCTTTTCTCAAGGTCTTTCAAGAACCCGTCAATGTTATCCTTCGAGAATGTCGATTGAATCCATTTCGTGAGAGAGTTGTACGCTTGCAGATAGTCTTGCCCCTTTGCCGTTCCCTTGTACTTTTCTGCTTGCTCTTTGAGTTCAGCTGCTACTGCTTCTGCTGCGCCCTTGAAATCCACGATACCTTTCTCCACACCATCCTTGATAAACTTGTCTTGCAACAAACCAATGACACTTTTATCTCCGACTTTTACCTGCTTGAATTTGTCCCCGAACTCTCCGCCATTGAAGAACCCACCGAACATATCCTGCACCTGCTTGTTGTTTTGCACAAAAGCAGCACCCATAGAAACACCGCCTTGCTGAACGGCTTTCTTGTACATATCGTAGGCGGACTTGAACTCATTCAAGAACTCGTCATACTCCTTGTTGTGGTTATATGCACCGCCTTTCTTTTTGCTGCTAAGGTCTATGTCATAGTACCGGCCTCCTGCTAATATCTTAAGTATTTCCTGCTCTGCCTTAAGGCTCTCGACATATTTTTTGTTCTCCTCATTGAGAGCAGTCCCTTTGAACGAATCGATAATACTTTGATTTTGTTTGTATGTTTCGGCAATACTATTACGAACATCATCTATGGTCGCATCAGTCGTTTGATTGATATACTTAGCATAGATATCCTTTGTTTTATGGTCTAAAACCCCATTCTTAATGAAGTCGTTTGTGATATTGGAAGTTATCAAAGCGGCACGCCCCGTTCTAATACCTGCTATATCTTGGAACTTACCTATCAAATAGGACAAGTTGTTTCTCAATTTAGAGTCAGTTATAGTATTCGAGAGGTTCTGCAATGCAACGGCAATACGGCTTGTTTTCTCCTTGTCAGCAAAAGCATCTATGCCACTTTCGAGTTCGGTATTGAGGGTACTTAGAGCGTCTGCAAAAGTAATTACATTCCCATCCACCTCTGTCGTGGTCGTCTTGTCGCTTGTTACTTTTTGAGTGAGCGAGTTAAGCATTCCCTTGACTGCGCCCGCAGCGTCTAACTGACCATATTCCAAAAGAGTGATAGGATTATAGTCCTCGTCTTTCATTCCTTTTACCCAACGCCCTTCGCTACGCCCTGCCGTCTTTTTTGCAGCAGCCTCAAATGCCTTGTCGATTTGTCTTTCGTGGGAGTTGCTAATTATTTTGGCTTCTTTTACATATCTCTCCCACCATTCGGAATTGGTTAGATTTTCCCATATTGTTGAAAAATTGGACAGAATGAATTGAATCGTTTTTTCCGATATGCCATATTGGGTCAGGCTATCTTGAGTTCGTTGTTTCAATTGCCCCTCTTCTATCTCACCTGCACTCTTAAATTGCTCAATAGCAAAATCAAAAGCAGCTTTTAGATTTTGAGCTCCCTCTTTGGAACGGATTTCCTTTTTAATATCATCATAATGCTTGAATTCCTTCTTATTCCAATTTTTCTTTCCATCCATATTAGAGGCTGCTACACTCTCTGCCTCATCGCCAAGTCGTTTAATAACAAAATCCATTTTGCTATTCCAACCATCGTTAAAGTCGGAGAGGACATTTCCTCCTGCCTTCTCTTGAATGGCTTTGTGCATTTCATAGTCATTCCTTGCTTGGATTGCTGCAACGATACTATCGTGCAAGATACCCCAACCTTTTGCCGTGTCGTCTAACTGTTTGCGCTCGGCTATGAGTTGGTCTATGATAGCGGGATTGACATACTCTCCATAATTTGATTTAAGCGTATCAAGTGCTTCGTTATATTTCTTAGTTCCCTCGGTTAGTGAAGATAGTTTTCCGAGCAGTGTATCGAAACCTTGTATATATTTGACTGTATCTTTGGCAAAAGACCTTTCTGTTTTGTCAATCTCATTTCTTAGCTCCTTAGCCTTTTGCCTTAAACTCATAATAGCCCCTGCCAATACAGACAGAGCTGCAATTCCGACATTGGAAAACAATGCCTTCCCTAAACCGCCCAAGAATACTTTTGTCTTTGCCGCCACGCCTTGCGTTATCCTGAGTAGGCGATTAAAGGCTTTCATTCGAGGTATAAGCACGGTCGAAATCTCCATTCCTATTACCCTAAATGAATAATATGTAGCTTGCAATGTTTTTAATGCAGCTGCACTACCTATGATAGCGATAAAAGTAGTGGTGTGTTTTACGAGTTCTTGGGCTGCTTTGACAAGCCATTTGAAAAAGCCGCCTAAGCCGCTACCCGTATCATTCAAGCTGATAGTCCAAAGGTCTTTCAACTTTTGTACTTGTCCGTATAGGGTATCGACTATGTTCTCCTGCATTTTATAGAAACGACCGCCCTCGTTTGTCATATCGGACAATACTTGGTCGACCATTTCAAAAGACACTTTCCGTTTCGAGATAAGTTCAAATACCTCGCCCGTAGTTACCAACTTGCCGTTGAGTTGCGTGAATTTGTCCGCAAGGGCTTGTACCATTGGAATACCTGCCTCTGTGAATTGGCGCAATTCCTGCCCACGCAAAACAGACGCAGAACGCACTTGCCCGTATGCAAGGATTAGTCGTTGCATATCCACACCAAGACCCGTAGATATGTCAGCTAACTTTTTTGTGGTAGGCAATAGCGATTCAGCCGCAATACCATAAGCAGATAGCTGTTTGGTGTAACCAACTAAATCCTTGAACTCGTACGGACTTTCAAGAGCCATTGTTTTCAGCTTAGAAACAGCCTTTTCTGCTTCTGCGGCTGACCCAAGAATACCTTCGAGAGCAACTTGCTGCTGCTCGAAATACCCCGTAATTTGAATGATTTTCTTACCGAAATTCCAAATAGCAAATATCGACAAATATCGTTTTACGACATCCGTCAATTTGCTCAACAAGCTATGTTGTTTAGCGGTAGCAAGCAGCTCCTTTTCTCTCGCTCTTTTGGCTTTGAGAATAGCTTCTGCCCTTTTCGCCTCCTCTGCGGCAGCCTTGGCAGCAAGTCTTTCTTGCTCCTTATAGAAGGCACGCATTTGGGCAAGTTGCTGATTAGAATTACCGCCATTGGTCATTCTATTCATTTGCTTGTCCTGCTCAGCGTATTGCCGTCTATTGGCTTGGTAAGCCTCTCGGTATGCCTTTTGAGTAACTTTGGGGTCTTCTTGCAGTGCGGCTTTCTTCTCCTTGAGGCTATTCAACTCTCGCTTGAGCTGTCCTATTTGCTCTAATGTTTTAGCAGATATTATCGGATTGACTACTTGTTTATTCAGTTCCACAATCTGTTTCCGAACACCAAGTATTCTTTTGTCAAAACCTTCGAGTACATAAGCGTTCTTGTCGTTGAAAACACCCGCTTTGCTTTTGTACATTTCTCGTGTTTGCTGCTGTCCGAGAGATGTATTTGTGCGTTCCCTTATAGACCTATCGTATTCTCTAACTGTCGCTTTTGCCTTTTCTTCCTCTGCCCTTTGTGCCTCATTTTCTGCCTTGTCCTTTTGTCGCAGCCCCTCCATTTGTTTATTACGAAAACGCATATCTTCTGCGATTTCTTCTCTCTGCGCTTGTTTTTGGGCTCTTTTTGCTTCTCGTATAGGAGCCATTGCCTCATCGTAAGCCTGCTTCTTTGCAGCCTTTACATTGCCCGAAATGATCGCCTTATTCATCCGCTCTTCCAACGAGGACACTTCCTTCATTTTATTGCCCAAGGCGGAAAGGCTCTGCAAGTACTGACCAACGGCATTTGCTTTCGCTAAATAGGAGTTTTGCTCTTTGGCTGTACTTGCTTTGTCTGCAAGTTCAATATAGCGTTTGTAGGCACTGATAGCACTTTTTGTATTTGTAACATCAGTCGTTTTGCCATTCTTTGCGGTATAGGATAGTGCGCCCGCTTTCTTGGCAGACGCAAGAGCGTCTTTCACTGCTTGTTGGAATGGGGCTATATCTGCATCAACATCGATTTTGAGCTTTTTGACACCCGATAGCGATTGCAACTGTTGCCCAACTCTTTTTATTCCGTTTTTGAATTGGGTATCATCAAGGTTTAGGCTAATCTGTATGTTATTTCCTGCTGCCATAGTTTTGTCCTCCTATTATTTGCGGTTGATTATGTCGAATTGTTCCTCATTCACGATAGTTCCCGAAAAGAGCGACGCACAAATGCGTGTGTTTGCTCCACGCAGAGCGACACTCACTTCTGCGTTGTCCCGTATGGTAACATAGACAAATGCGTTATTTCGGATATGAAGGCGCACTTTGGAGTTATCACGGACATATATGTCGGATATGTCGTCTATGTAAATATCCACATCCGAATTGCCATTTACCACAATATGCTTTTGATTGAGAATATCATAGTTGGTAGTGTCGTAATAAATACCATTGCGAGCGAGGTCTGTTGGGTTGAAAAGAGCCACGATTTCTCGGCTTGGGAAGTTCTTTTCAATACAAAAGTCCAAGCCTCTGTGGTACATCGCACACAACTCGTCTATCGACTTTTCACCCGATAGCAATTCGCTTTGGAACTGATTGCACATACCTGCGGATTTACCCGCACTCAGTATTATTTCTTGAATATCCATACTACTTTTTGTTTAGTATGCAAAGGTACACACAGAAATCCAAACTGCAAAGTATAAGCGACTAATGTACAATAACTTATATAGCAGGATAGCCCTCGAAGTGAATTCAAGGGCTACCCAATGCAACTCAACAATTAGATTACTACATCATCCACAAAGCGGCTTGCTGCCAAAACTCGTAGTCAGTGTCGTCTGCGTGGGTCATTATATGTAGAGCTATATCCTCTTGCATTACTGATTAGCACTCATATATTCCCACACCTTATTCTCGCCTTTCCAATCCTCGTCGGCAAAGAAAAA
>CAVHKB010000258.1:0-22794 GCA_963636305.1 Prevotella sp. P5-108 | reverse complement strand
GCTGCTCTATCGAGTTCGTATTCTCGGCTATGGCGCTGTTGGCAGCGGAGATGTTCTTGGTATTGGTAGCGATATTGGCAGCGTTAGTGCCTACTTTGCTATCTACGCTATCGATAGAAGTCCGCAATGCTGCGTCTGCGTTCGTGCGGGCAGTTTGCTCGGCTGTGAAAGCAGCATTCAAGTCAGCTTGGTCGGAGAGCGTGCCGCTTATCATACCCCACTGAGAAGACCCCGTACCACCACCGCTTGTATTCGTATTGATAGTTACCTTTGCGGGTGTTTCGCTATGTATCGTAATGTCTGCCATATCAATTGGTCGATTTAGAGGTGGTTACTACACGAGCAAAGTTGTCTTGGTGATAAACCATTTTGCCGTCATTGGGCGCAAAACACTCCAAGTGATACACTCCTACGGCTGCTGCATTGGTGTCGGTGGCTGAAAGCGAAAGGGTGTAATGATAAATGCCCTCTGTTGTACCATTCAGCGTTGCTGTAAAGGCTACATAGGTGCGAGTGGAAGGATTATACAGACGGCACGCTGCTGTATCTAACTGCGTGTCGCTATCAATAGTCATACTCCATGTCGCTCCTTTGTAAATCGTTTCCATGACGCTCCTCCTTTTCCTTTCACCTGCAAAGGAGAGGGCTATGCCAATGCAACTCCTCTCCGTCGCAGGGTACTTGGTCAAAACAATAAACTCAATAATACACTAACCTCTAACAACAAATGTGGCAGAATGCCAATATCTTACTACCTAAACTCTATTTCTTGAGCAAGTCATCGGGATTGCGTTTCCCCCATTGCTCGTATCTGCAAGCAGTCGTATGCGAAACGCCTGCTTTTTTGGCTGCCTCTCGTATGCTCAAGCCTTGCTTGCGCAGGTCGAGGTATTGCTTTCTATGCGTTGCCGCAAAAGTAGCGGTGGTCTTTTTCTCGCTCGACTGCTCCGTTTCCTTTTTCTCGGCTGCCTTTTCAAGACGCTCTTTCGACACGCCAACAGTAGTGCCTACGATAATCATTTTGGCAGGTTTGGGCTGCTCCTTTGCGCTCTCCCATTCCAACTCCAAACCCTGAAGATGCTCTTTCAGCAAAGCGAACTCCGAGTTTAGAGCTTGCACCTCATGGAACAGATGTTCGGTGTCAAGTTCAAGCTGTATAAGCTGAGTATCCAACGCACGACTTTGCTTACGCTCAATGCGTATGCCCCCAATCAGTACTGCGACAAAGACTGCTATGAGAATACAAAAGGCAATAAAAAGAATTGTTTCCATAAGACTATTTGTGTTTTGGTTCTTATTGACGGCAAAGATAGTTATATTTTTAGTTTCATACAAGAAACTATTCGATTTGTACAATAACTTTTCGTGCAAACAAAATTGCATTCTTAATTTCGATTTGATTTTTCTTTTGCAAAATGGTACAAATAGTTTGTATTTTTGAAATAAAAGCCCTATCTTTGCAGCAGGAAGGGGAACACACGCACAATAGACAAAGTATTCTCTCGTAGCGAACGATGATAATATGAAAGACAAGGCACAAAGAAATTTGGAAGCGGCACAGGTTTTGCTTACTAATAATCGACCAACGGAGAGCGTGCATTGTTCGTACTATGCTGTATTGCAGTATATGAAATATATGTTAGCCACTACCGAAAAAAATCCTATTCCTTACGACAAACAATCCTCCTACACCGATAGTAGTCATAATTTTTTGATAACAGAGGTGCAAAATCGGATAGGGAATACCCAATTAAGAAGGCAGTTCAGCGACGGAATTAGAGTATTGAAAAGAGAGCGTGTTGAAGCGGATTATACTTGCAGAACATTTACAACAGTGGAGGGGTTGCAATGTAAGCAAAGCGCCAACGGACTGATTACACAACTGAAAACAAATTTTGGGAATATATGAACAAGACAGAGATAGAAAATAGACTGATAGCGTGGTTCGACAAAATGCTGAACCTATATCCCAATCTTTCGTTTCGTTACGAGTATAGCGAGAAATATGGGACTTATATTGTGTCTTACGATGCTCCTGCGGAGGTATTGAGTAACGATGCTTTCTGCAATGATGTAATCCAATTTGAGAACGAGTCCGATACGGCT
This sequence comes from Prevotella sp. P5-108, assembly GCA_963636305.1. Taxonomy (GTDB): domain Bacteria; phylum Bacteroidota; class Bacteroidia; order Bacteroidales; family Paludibacteraceae; genus Colicola. Next base: position 20,688 of record CAVHKB010000258.1, on the reverse strand, counting down.
TTCGGAGAGTTTGCACCATTACTCACGGAGAAAAATATGTGGTTCTCCGTGTCGGAGTTTGCACGGGATAGGAGAGCATTGGTCATAACATTGGATATGCCAAAGATGACCTATAACTCGGATGTCGTTAAGGATGCATTTACCTACGATTGTTTTACCCCTTTAGCCGCATAAATTATGGAAGCACAAGTAGCAAATTTTCGTTTTTTAGGATATAAAATTTCCAAAGCTTGTATTGACATTGCAGACGGGAAAACTATTGACAGCGGATTGGATGTGCAATTCGACCAAATGTCTTTTATAGACGAAAGTGGCAATAAACTCCGACATTCAATGACGGCACACATAAGCGACAAAAATCAATGCTTGCACATAGATGCGACTATGTATGGCGTGTTTGAATTCGACAAAGAACTGACGGCAGAACAAAAAGAGGTATTTAGCAAGACCAACGCCCCCGCAATACTATTCCCGTATCTGCGGTCGTACATAACTTCGCTAACTGCATTAGCAGGTATTCCTCCCATTATTTTGCCTACATTCAATATGACAACCCTTCATAACTAATGCCACCTTATGCCGTCTTTGCAAAGCAATCCAAACCGATATGGCTATTCGTTTCGACATAGATAAGTACAATGTAGTTAGGGAACAGTATCTCAAGTTTTTGTGTGATGAGAAACAGATAGATATAAAATACACCCAACTATTTGAAATATACAAGACCTATTGGGCAAACGACCCTGAGGTTAAGGCAGCAGAAAAGGCGCAGAAAGAAAGAAGGGAACAAGAGGAAGAGGAGCGTTGGCGCATACGAGAACTGCGCAAAGAACTAAGAAAAGAAGAACTTCAATTAGAGAAAGAGGCTGAACAGCGGCTCGCTGACACTAAAGCCAATATTTATGCTAAGTATGGTCGTTTTCCAACCACTTCGGCAAAACGAACTCAACCAATAGACAGCGGTTCTTTTATGCTAACCAATGGTCTGTGGTTGAAATTGGATAAGATAGGAGATTGTACCAATCTTGATAAGGTCAAGAGTTTTACCGCAAGAACAAGGAGTAAATCTGTTTTAGATAAAATGCAGGTAAGGCTGCGTGATGCGTTTCTATCAAACTCAATAAGCACTCGAACATTTGAAGACATCGATGCTCTTATACGCAAACAAAAAGACACGCTTGTTGGCGCATATCGAAATAGAAAAAGTGTAGCAATCGGACATAACCACTTTTTTGATGTTGCAGCCCCTCCACGAACCGCAAGTGGAAAGATTGGAGTTGCCACCGCTCACACGGAAAAGCAAACGAAGCCAATTAAACACTACTCGGTTCATACTTGCAGAGGCGGACTGCCAAGTCTTGGCAAAAGAAGATAATCAAACAACCAATAAAAATAGTTATGAAACACATTCTACCACTATTCCTCCTCGCCCTTGTGCTTGTCGGCTGCGAAAAGAATGGTATTGATTACGACATCGTAGCGGGGCATACCTATGTGTGTACTGCAAAATACTATTCAACAGATACCTTCCATTTTTATATGGATGGGACTTGTAAGCATAATAGCTACAGCGTTAATTTCAATTATACACAAGACGAGAATCTTGTTTGCGTTATGGAATCTATGGATGTTATATTCTTATCCTATCATAACCAAATTGTTCTTTTGCCAAGCCCAAATGCATTCTCATCATCAGTAATATACAAAAAGATAGAATAGAAGGTTGCCCAATAAAGGCAACCTTTTATATTCCGGATTCAATGATTTGATACCAATATGTTCCTGCATACACGAATTGACGTGATTCCTTAAATCTAAGTTTAGAAGCATTACCACCTTCTATATTATAACTCCACCCCGCATCGCTCCATGACGGGAGTACAAGCTGACCATTTTGACAGTATACAATTACCTCATTTGTTGAGATATTATCTTGTGCCTGACACAAATTTACGATAGTTAGTATTTGCCCCGCATTTGGCTCTTTTGGGAAATATAATTTCTCACATCCATACTTACAAACGATTAAGCTGTCCGTTGTTTTTATGGTGTATTCCGTTGATGTTATTTTTACGCCATAGCGAAGTCCGTTGTCAGCGACAATTTTGCCTGCAAATGTACCACTATTAGCGGTAATGTCGTTCATAGTAACATTATTCATGGTAACATTACCATTGCTGTCCCATTTGATTTTGCTGTCAGCTACCGACCCGCTGCCGTCTTTCTCGATTACTACCTTTCCGCCTGCTGCGAGTATTCGCCCTTCGGCATTCCAACGGAGATTGCCATTAGCGAGCATACCACTGCCGTCTTTGCAAAGCAACACGGGGATAGTCGTTTGTGCGCTTAGTGGCTGCGTTGCTGCCTCAAGTGCCGTTGCATAGTCCCCGCCACTCCAAGTATGCACATTGTCAGTATTGCCTTCGCTATCCGAACTCAGTCCGCTCATACCCGCTACGACATTCTTATTCTCGTCTTTGAGCATTAGGATGTTGGTCAGTGTAAGACCGCCTGCGATTTGCGTAGAGCCGTCGCTAACAGCCGTTTCGACAAGGGCTTTTGCTACATGCTCGATATACGGCTGATAGGCTGTTGCTTTCGTGCCATATTGCACCATTATATTCCGAGCATACACACTCCCCGAATAGAGATAGACTGTACCGACATTGTCCTTACTATCCTTCGCAAAGAAATACAACAGCTGTTTCGTAGAACCGCTTGAGATAGGCGTACCGAGTTCATACGCCTTCATTTTTGGAAGATAGGTGATAGGAGTAGGGCGTGGGCTTGGTAAATAGTAATCGTTTGCTCCTGCCAATAGCATAGGACACTCCTCGTTTAGACCGCCCGTGCCATAAGGAATAGCAACCACATATAGATTGTTGGGCAGAGTAGCCGTATCGGGGTTCTCGTATTCGGCAGTAACAACGACTGTCGCATTCGCCTCCAAGGTATAGAAATACATAAAGCGGTATTTTTCCGCCTTATCGCCGAAAACATCACTACCGCAAATACGGATAGTTATATCATCCCCGCTATACACATTCTCGCCACCGATAGCCAAGCTCTCCAAGCCGTCTAATCTTTCGAGAACCTTGTTTATGTTATCGGTAACGCCATTGATAGTAAGCACGCCATTGACATACGACAAGGCCGTACTCGTGCCATCCGACAAAACGAAATTGCCGTGTGTAAGGTCGAAATACGATTGCCCTGCAAGCGTGGAAATCTTACCGCAGATAAGGTTGTCGCCATACATATAGGCGTTACCTCGTGTTTCGGTCAGCGAGTAGTGCCCTTCCGAATCGGGAATAAGAATACCCCAATTGAAATAGTAATACTCATCATCCTCATTCACCTTGTGTTGGGTCGGTTCGCACACCCAAGTGGCACTCTTGCTGTCGTGTATAGCGCACTTGATAGCCACAAAATAGGTCGGATAGTAGTATTCTTTTCCGTCGTCTGTTACCTGCGTCAAATCGAACTCCGAGAGTACGCCTGCGGTAGTAGAGTTGGCAGGTGCGGCAACATACCAAGTCCCCGCAGGCTCGTTCTGCGTATAGACATAGTGGCGCAGGACATCCGTACTAAAGATTTGGAACTTGTCCTCTGCTCCGCTCGTTTGCAAAATACGACAGTTGCTTAAAGCTAATGTACCTGCCGCCTGCTTTGTCTTATCGAGTTGGTAGTTCATACTATCCGCACCGACCTGCAACATCATAACCTGCAAGAATGTTTGGTCGCAAGTGCCGTCGGGGTCGAAAATAGCATTTTTCAACGAAAGCAGTTCGAGATAGCGTCTGCGGGCTGCGTTGGCTAATGTTTCCTGCGTCTTGATTATTTGGTTGCCCAAAATCTCGCTGTCCGATATGCGGGACATCATTTGCATCCAAGTGGAAGCACGGGACTCCTCCTTGACTGTCGCTGTTATCTCACGGAGCATAGGAGTAACATTGTTTGCCACTCTACGGCTCGGTTCTACGCCATTTTGGAGCATTACTCCGTGTTGGCGGGTATTGTCGTTGAACTTGATAGTAACCGTGTCTATGTTCAAGTCCGCATAGTTCAAGTCGGTCAGCCCATTGGCATCGCTCTCGATAATTGATAGCAAGCGCACGCTCACAGATTCTGTGTGGCCATCCGATACATACAGAATGGCAGGATAGTAGTCTTGGCTGTCGTTGAATGTGTCCTCCAATGTGAATTTGAATACAAATCTGCGCCACGATTTGCTATCGCTGAAATCGGTAATCTCCTCTGCCGTGTATTCAGGCACAAACCAAGTTGCTCCTTCACCGATATTATTTATCAAGGCGAATAGCGTACGATTGCCATTGACATCGAAATACGGCATAGTCGTATTCTCGCAGTCCATAGTAACCTCATAGTACTTGTTTGCCTTGAACTCCGTCAGTTGTTGAGCGGGGCAAAAGAAACGAGTGCCACGAGGCATTAGATAAGGATTGGCCTTATAGGCAGTATAGTCTTCCGTGTGCTTGGTACGCACCGCATATTCTCCCCAACCCGCTATGATAGGATAGTCTGTACGCCCTTTACGATAGTAGTATTTCAACGCACAAGAACTCTCCAAATGGAACTTGACACCGACAGTTCCATAGCTCAAGCTGCTCGGTAGTCCGATTACCTCCGCCTTGTAGCTATTCTCGTAATAGACATCTATTCCATCCACAATACCCGTTAGATACGAATACCCATACGGAAAGCAGCTTTCGACATCTCCATGGGAACTATTGTTGTGGGAGTATTCGCCAAGTCGTATCTCTATTCTATTGTTACTAAATACAACTTCCTTATCGCCTTTCTTAATGCTTTCGTAATCTTCTTTCGAGAGTGGCAACTTGATATACCCCGTTATTTGCGTATTAGACGGCACAAAACCCGCAGAAGTGTCTTTGGGGTTTAGACCAACACCGTCAAGCGGGATAACGCTCCACCCCGTAGGATATTTATCGGTGTAGTTAGTACAGATATTATTTTTGATATAGAGAAAATCTCTGTATTCCAAGGTGTACCAAACTTTTGTCGCGTCTTCGCCTACGATTTCGGTCAAATACAGCGACTTTCTCGAAACCATTCCTACGCTATCGCTGAAAGCCGTTCGCTTGCTATTGAGCGTCTTGATGTCGAGGTCGTCATCTACCACACGCATAATTGCGCCCTCTCGTATCTGTAATCCGAAAGCGGGGACTTGGAGCATACGCACCTTGTCGAAATCAAAGGTGTATTGTATATCTCCGTCATCGTTTGCGTCAAGATACTTGCGTGCCTCTTTCTCCAAGCGTCTTTCTGCTACACGCTGATAGACATCGGGCATATAGATACTCAGGAACACGACATGGTCGCCTGCACTCGCATTGATATTCACATTCGGCAGCCAATAGTTATCAATATCTGTTTCAGTACGGAGCAACTTAATACGCCAAAAAGCACCGCTCTCGTACGCTTTCCGAATACGGACTTCATCCATATAGTCAGCCGATTCAAAGAAAGTCGGGTTCTCCGAGCCGTCTTCCAACAAAGCAGGAATATAAATATCCGCTAACTTCTTCGATTGGCTTTCTTTGCAGACTGTTAGCTCGTAGCCTGCAAGGTTGCCGTCAAGGAAACTAACTTTGCAGGTGTCGAATAGGAAAGTGTAATCACCAAACCAAGTCTGCTCGTTGATTTGGAAACCGACATCACGCAGGAATACATCTACATAGTCCTGCTGCTTGCCTTCCGACACATTGAGGTCGGTGTCCTCTATGATTACGGGCGATATATCCACGATAGCACTCACATCCGTGTTGTCGGATTGGCTACTCGGATAGGTATTGTTAATGCGTGAATAGCAGTAAGCCGAATAGCCCTGCCGTTGGAAAGTCGTTTGGTCATACGAGGTGAATTCAAATATATCGGTAATCCAATGCGTATCGGTATAGTTGATTTGGTGTATTTCGACCTCGTTCTTGTACTTCAACTTAGCTTGGTCGGTGGTTGTTGCGTCATCGTCTTTCTTGGTGTTGATAGAGTCAATATCCACAAACCAATCATCCCGTGTAAGTGCCACTCCCGTGTTGTCTTGCCGTTTGTTACCAACTGTTCCGACATACAAGTCGTGGGTATGTCCGCACTCATAGCCGCTATCATGAACAGCGAAGGCAGAGCCTTCTATGTAGTCCGTTCCGTGTAAGGTATGTGCGGGAACACGATAGTTGCCGTTGTCCCACACACCTGCTGCCTCTTGTTGGCGTTGCAAAGCCGTTTTTCCGTCTTTGGCAGCATACAGAATAACCTTTACACTCTTGCCCGTAGCGTGGCAGAAAACGGCTAAATCAACGGGTGGCGCACATTCTACAAGGTGATTTACTTTTGTGCCGCTCAATGCCTCTACACGATAGCACTGCACACGAGCAACGGGATAGGTATATTCAGTACCTTCCTCATATACATTTGTGTCGTTCTCCAAACCGCTACCCATCATCTTAATGCAGTATTGAACAGAGCGAAGGTCTCCATAAGTGAAATAGCGCAAAGACGGATAAATGTCGTCAAAAGTCTTGCTGCCCTCTCGAATACCGAACTTGGCTATACCCTCAACTGAATCCACATAGTCCGTCTTGCCGTCATTACCGAAAGACGGCAACATAAGCTTGTTGATATACCGCCCCGATTTCATTCGGTCGGAGCAATAAAAGCGGTGCAGGTTACGATCCGACCCATACGCATACAAGCGGGTAATCGGAGAGCTGCTGCCAAGCGATTTGGTAATCGTGAATAGGTTGCCGTAGTTGGTCGAGATAGGCAAGTGCGAGGTCTTTCCGTACTTAAAATCGAATGGTATAGTCCGCAGGACATTCGCCTCATTCACACCACAGATGTAGGGGCGTTTGAAACCGACATAAATCATACGCTCGTTAATCCAAAACTTGGTGTTTATGCCGTCTGTATCATTCAATTTTACAATAGCCTCCATTACAGAGTTCCCGCTAAAATCAAATTGGAACTTTTCCAACGCAGTATTGCGCTCCTCGTTGATACTATCCGAGATAACATAGTCCCAATAATCCACACCTGCCGTTCCTTCCTCTCCAAAACGCTCTCGCAGGACACAGATAATTCTATCCATTAGGGTCTTTGCACCGCCATAGAAAGAGAACTCGTCATACCCCGTATAGATTATGCCGCTATTGGCTGCCTGCGCCAAATCCCGCATCTGTGTGCAGCCCAACTCGTATTGGCGAGGATAGAAAGTAACTGTATGCTCAAACGCATTGCCTGCGGACATACTGCTCGCAATCTTTTTGACCGTAGGCATTGTGTAGATATAGAACTTCTCGACAAAGTGTCCGCCCTCGACATTCTCTCCTCGAATAAGGTCGGCTATATCAAACTCGACATAGTCACCTGAGTGGAAATCAATCGGTGTAGGGAACTCTATCGTAGCGGTAATGGAACGCTCGCCCATATCTTGTCCGCTATAAGTGCCTTCCATTATGTTGAATATCGGGGTCTTGGTTACAACACCTGTGGTTGCGTCAAGCACATCTCTATATACTTTCATATCCTTGTTTGGTTTCTCGTTAATCTATGGTTACATCGGTAGAAGGGTCATTCACACGGAACTTTACCTTGAATTGTACGCTATCTTGCAGACCACGCCTGCGGAAAGTAGGGTCAGAACCAAATTCCGTGAGATATACGCCTTGATATCCCTTGCGGGTATAACTATCATATACCTTGAGCCATTTGCCTTTTATGCGGTCTATAAATGCGTTGATACGCTCATTTGCCATTCCGTCTTTTGCGTAATAGACAAACTCTACTTCCATATCAAAAGCACTCTGCATTATGCCCGTAGTCGGCAACCAAACATCCTCTCCTTGCTCATCTATCCAATCTTGTTTGGTCATCTCTTTTATCTGCGGATAGGAGATGTATGGGATATGTTTTATCCATAGCCCATACAACTCTCGTGTGCAAAAAGGCTTTTCGTAGGTCATACTATCCGAGTATGCCCCTGCCTGCCCTACGGCAATTAGGAATGGTATATACACATTGTTAGCCATAACTACTCCTCCTTGTCTTCGTTCTCTTCCGTATCGGTATTTTCCTCCGTAGTTGTTACTGTCGTCGTGGCAGCAGTTGTCTGTTGCTCTAACTTGGCGGCAAACTCTTTGTCCTCACGAATACGAGCCAACTCGGTTTCCTTATCGCTCACAAAGCGGTTGGCATTTACCGCACTCTGTATAGACATTGCGCCTGCTCCCATAAGAGTAGCTATCTCGTCTGCGTTGTTATCAATGCTTCCTATGAATGGGTCTTGGAAATCAAAGCGTATATTCAAGCGTTGGAGATTAGTACGCATAGTAGCATCATCCAAATACTTGTAGTTACACATAATAGCAATGATAAGGTTTATCTCTCTGCGGATAAGCGGATTGTAATCGATAGACCGAATTCCACGCTTGATATAGCCCGGCAAACTCATACGGCGCATAGCCTCGCCCGACAGCGTACCCAAGCCCATAATGCTCTTGTAACTCAAGTCGGGGGTCATCGTATCGTGTAGGATAGAAGTGAAAAGGTCGCTCTTTTCGTTGTCTATCATATCCCCGCAATCGGGCGGTGCGACAAACTCAAACTTACTATCAGGACCGTCTAACACGATTACCTTTCCTGCCTCTTCGGGTCCAGATAGGCGGTCGTTGGCTATCTCACGAGAGATAGTTAGATATGGGTCGCCAAAGTAGTTGTTGGTATCGCCACGCCTTGAATCGACCAATTCCAAACGCTCAATACGCTCTTGCGCTCCTGCCCATTCGACATTCTGTCGATAGTAGATAATGGGTATCTTGTGGAAACTATTCTCCTCGGAGGTTACCACCCATAGATTACCTTGCTCCTCGCCCCGTACGCACTTATAAGTTATATGCTTTGTATAGACATCAAAATGCTCCTCTATATCTCGCATATTCTCGTTTTGCAGGTAATAGCCAACGGCAAAAGCAACCATTTCGCCATATTGGTTTATCATTGGGTATAGACGCTGCGCCTTGCTGTTTGCCAACACTTGACAGACTACTTTGGACTCTCCGTCTTCGTTGGTATAGACGCTGTATAGTTTGGCGGACTCTGTTTCTCCGCCTGCTATCAGTTTCGCCTCACCCATACGCTCGTTGAAATAGATTTCTTGCAGGAACTCCTCAAACGCATTAAATGCATCTTCCAATTCCGCCATTTCCTCCGCCTTGTTTTCGAGCGTGAATTTAAGCGGGTTGCCAAACATCATATAGTTGGCAATCTTGTTGATTATGTCTTGCAGTCCTCTCGGCAACTTGCAGGTTTCATAATCGGGCTTGTTCGTTCTCTGCTTGTCGGGGCGTTCAAGAACCTTGTGGGTTCTCGTATCGAGCTGCTTGATAGCAGCGTCTGCCTCGTCTGCGTGAGTAGCAAACATCATTCGAGCTGTATCAACCTCTCCGCTTTCGAGGTAACTTATCAATTTGGAACGCAGTCCCGTATGTTCCAAAGGGAGATTACGCTCTTGTTGGAGCGTATCAAGGCGTTGTTGTTCTGTCGTATTCATATTCTTAGTATATAGTGTTATCAATAACCAAAGCTTGCCCAATAGCTTTCCGTTGTATTCCTTGCTCTACGAGTATCGGCTGTATGGTAATCTTATGACGCAATACCTCATTGTAAGCGTTGAGAGCTATTCCGTCATTGCAACCGAGCAAATCATTCTGCTTGTTGATACCATTATAAACCGCTCCCCTCGTGTATCTTGTGCAATGCGCAATAACCACAACGGGGACATTATTCTTGTAGAGAAAATAGAACAATGCTTGACGCATAGCCACATTGAGAGAACAGCGTGTCGGCTGCTTCAATAGTTCAATGAATTGGTCTGTTGTCATAGTATTTAGAAATTTAGTCTTAATTCTTCTTTGGAGTAGCGGCTCTTCACTCCGCTGTTGGCACTTCTTTCACTCATTGTGGCATATCGGGCAGCGTCTATTCCGTGATTGAATTTATCAATCGGCATATTGGTAAATTGGTCATGTCTGTCCTTCTGCCAACAATAGTTGTTGAATTCCTTGATAAGATTCACGCTTGTCTTGGTGATGTGTATCTTGTACCCCTGCATTTTCTGCAAGCCCTCCACGATAGAGTTAGCGTATTTCTTCACGGGGCGGACATTCAGCAAGCCATTGTCCTCAAGGTTCTGTATGTACAGTGGGTTGGCACTATCGACAAACTTTGGTATATCGTTGTAGCACATTAGCCGTTTGGCTACCTGCTGTTCGTTCAGTCCTTTCTCGTAGAGTATCTCGTGCAGCCACAAGTGTTGTACGCCGCCTATCTTTGCGTAGAAACACCGAATAGCTGCCGTAGGGTCGCCCCTGCCTGAGTAACCAATATCCAATCCTATACGCTGTTTCCGTGTGTCTGCGGTAATCTCAATGGGGATTTCCTCGAAACGGCAAGTGTCCCAATTCTCTTTCGGGAATACCAAGCCATCCACGATAGCAAACTGTCCCTCACCGAATATACGCCACAACGCAGGGTTGGTGTATTTATAGGACATAATCTCATCTCGAATAGCCTCTGTAAGGAAAGGATTGTCCTTGAAGGTTGAAATGAAATGGTATGTATCATCCGCAGGCAGACGCTTGAATATCCAATGCTCCTCTGTGAAAGACGGGTTGAAGTCCATTAGCGTGAATAGGCGGGTACGCATTTTCAATTGGTTGAACTCCCACTCAGACAACTCATTCGCCTCGTTGCAGAAAAGAATATCACGAGAAGGACCACGAACCTTTTGCTCGTTATCTGCCGTAGCAAAGAACTCCATTACGCTACCATTCTCGAATGTGTAGGTCATTTCCGTCTTATTCATCCGCTTGGCATCGTACAAGCCCATATTGCACATTATCTCAATGAAATCACGGAATACAGAACGCTTGAGAGAGGGTAGGGCAAGACGGACAACCGACACCAATATCTTTTTGGAAATGCAGCATTGAATAAGGAATATAATGATATTGTAGGTCTTACCACTACGGGCAGACCCCTGCAATGCTATCAACTTTTTCCCCTCGCTTAGCCCTTTGAGAATGTTGTTGTAGATATTGCCAATGATGTCTATATTCTTTACCTCTTTACTCATTGTCCTCCATTAGTTCCTCGATAAAACTATCAATGTCAAGCGTGCTGTCTTCCTTTTTATCGGCTGCTTGTGCGGGTACTTCCACCACCTGCGCTTGTGCATTCTCGACAGCCTGCGGCTGCTCAACAGTATTATTCGCTCCACCAAGCAATGCATTCATAACATTGCCGACAGAACCTGCTGCGCTATCGCCTACGATATTGAACTGAACTGCGGTAGGTTTGTTCGTGTCGTTCTTAGATACCTTCTCAGGCGCATACAAGCCCAATAGCTTGCGTTTTTCCTTGTGCAGTTCATTTATATGCTGCAAGAATTTTATCTCGCCTGCGGTCGTGTTTTCATCCTCTATAATCTCGGTAAGGTCGAAGGTATTCTCACCGATTGCGCCCTCGCTCTTAGTTGTACGGCTGCGCTTGTTCTTGATACCCTTCTTGCTGAACTCCCACGCTTCCCACGCCTCACGCTCCTGCGTATTGATAGAGGCAAGCTCCTGCGCTATTTGGTCTTCCATTTGGCAAGCCGTTTCCGCTCTCCACACCTTACGCAACAAAGCCTTGCAGACACGCACCTTGTTCAAAGTCCAATTGATTTCGTATTTCTTATTTACGACATCAAGTATCTGCTTGTCATTGAACCCCTTTGCCACCAAGTCCGACACATAGTATGCTACGGCACTCATTTGGTCTGTACCAAAGAATGTCGCCATAGTGGTATTGCGCTGACGCTGCAAGACCAAAGTGTCGTCATCGGTAGCACGGGTATCTATCATTCCAAGCACCTGCTTATCTACTCCGACTACTGTCTGTGGTTTTTTCTTGGGCATATTCTGTTCGTAATTATTTCACGCCACAAAGGTACAAAATAATTACAATACACACACAATCAATTACTTATCATTTTCTTTACGAATAATCAACAATAGTACATAAAAATGATACACTTGTTGCGGGACTCACAAAATAGTTGTAAATTTGCGCAGATTTTAATTCAGTTTGCACTATGGAGAATAAAAAAATGTACACAATCAGCATTGAGATTGCAGGAGAAAAAAGTGGTTTGACTATGGATTTTTATGCTCTTTTCGTAAAAGGGCAGGATGACCAACACATTGATTTCATTCGTTGTGAGGAAAACGGAGAAATGGGCGACCCTATTAGCGCCTTGTATTTGAACTTGGTTGAAGACAAGCTCGGTTTCACTTACGATATGTTGTATGTCAATCTGCATATAGACAGCAAAAAACAAGTCGGAGAACACAATTATTGTTTGCTATGTTCATCCGACTTGCTTTCTTGCAAGATATTTATTGCCGAATACGAATTATGGGCAAAGGAAGGCGAGGAATTATTTGCCTAAGTTTTTGATTAGCGCGTTGCCGTCTATGGGGGCTTTGGACAAATTCAAGTTCAATCCCATAGCGGCTAATCCGCCTTCCTTGATTTTCTTTTGCCTATCTTGAGAGATGTCTATGAGCATTTTCTGCTCCTCTTCAGTATAGGTTTCTTTGTTGTGGTATTTGATGTGCGGCAGGTCTGTTAGCATAAGTTCTGTCATAGCTATCGGAAGGCAGCGGTAGCCCCAAAAAGGGATTGTTATAAGCCCTCCAAACAGAACCAATGGTTCGGCTAAGGTTGGGAACTTTTCAAAGACTGATGCTCTCTTGCCAACTCCAGTTCTTGACGGTATTCCTCTGCTTCTTTCTTTGTCATCGTCGTCGTCATCGTCGTCATATCCATCAGTAATGCCATAGCCATATAATACTCCTGCGGCTGAGCTTTTTTTTTACTCTCTATGATAATCTTGAGATAGTCGTTGGCATTGATGTCCGCAAAGTAGTACAGCCAACGCCATTTAAGCCACCAAAATAGGCGCAGCCCAAAGTAGTTATTCAATAGGATTGCGGCAAGCGACTTGGCATAGAACCTCCGAGTAAGGCGGTTGCACTTATTCAGCACTTTTTCATCCACCTCTTTCCCCTCTTTCAGTTCGTACTTTTTCTTGACAGCCTCATAATCCGTTATGAGGTCGTTGAGTTTGTCTTGTGTGTCGGGGCGCATCCAACCCACCTTAACAACCTTTCCGTTGTCAAGTGTTATTTTGGTTGGCTTGTTGCCTATCAGCTCTGCCAACTGTTCCTTCGCCTTTTGGTCTGCTTGCCTTGGTGCTTTCATTTTGTTATTGCGTATGGGGTGATAAAAAGATAAGGTGTAGTATCGAAACGCTACACCTTATCCCATTCAAAAGACAGATTAGCCGCCTACAGTCGTAGGAGCAGCGACTGCCAAGTAAAGCATTTGGTTCTTATCGTTCTCAGGCGCAAGAACTTGTCCGCTCATCTTGAATACGAACACCTTGTCCTCTTGGCTGAAAGACAGAGTTACTTGGGCGTGCGAGAAGATTATGATTTGGCTCGAACGAGTTTGTATCATAACCGACATATCGTAGATAGAACCATCCAACGAGAAACCAAAGAGCTGCTTGCCGTCAATAGTGCTATCTGCAATCTCTTGAACACCCGAAGTGTTGCTATCAGCGTCATACTCGCCCAACCACTTCTTGATATCAGCCTCCTGCATAGAAGGCAGGTTAGCCTCAAAGGTGAAGTCGCCGGGTTCAGAGGTAATACCAATAGGAGCATCGAACTGATCCACATTGATTTTATCCAACGAAGGAGCCTCCTGCGAAGCACTTACAGAACCACGCAGGGTCAAGATTGGAAACCAATCCTTACTGCTCAAACTATCAGCGATTACGGGCTCACCGCTTGCTCCGTGTTTCAAGAGATAAACCGCCTTAATGTCCGCTACTGCTTTACCCGTCTTGATGTTTGCGGGTAATGTTACATTAGTTGCCATAAACAAAATTTTTGTTGTTTTACTTAGGTTTTATCAATTTCCGAATTCGACATCCTTGTCTGCAAAGACATCGAATATAAATTGATATTCGTGATTGCCAACTTCATCGGAATAGTAATCTACCTGCTCCACATCAAGGCAGTGCATACCTTCAGCCTCATCGTTCTTCTCAAACTCATTGAGAAAGACCTTGCAGGCTTTGTCGAGTACATTCATATCCGCCACGAATTTCTTTTCATCTCGGCAGCCGATATAAACTGTACACTCGCCATGATAGAACGCATTTAGGTCGTCTATTCCGTTTTGAAATTCAAACACTATATAGGTGCGAATTGACCGCAGTTTTGTTGTATCGCCAAATGGTTTCCTGTCCTGAAACACAGGGCCGATATTCAACCCTACGAGCCAATCGTAGATATATTTCATTATTTCCGATTGCGATTTCTTTGCCATACTACTTATCCTTTGATAAATCTTCCCGTCTTAACATCACGCAATTGTCCTCTATTGATTGAAGCGCATACCTTATTGATTTCGTTCCCAAATACATAAGCCGCTTTCTCTTTAATCAAGTTTTTATATCGACTTCTCGCCTTGGGGTCTATGACTTTGTAGCCACTTTTTTCAACCGAGCGTCTGTAAGGAGTATAGTTACCTATCAGTACAGACATTGTCGTTCTCGCACGCCCTTGCGGAACACCCGATACATATTGGTGTCGTTCACGAGGATTGGATTCTATCTCTTTTTCTATCGGGCGCATTTGGCGGACAAGTCCCTCTTTTCGCTTTCCATAAGAAAACTCGGGTGTACTAAAATTCCGCACCACTTTTCCTCTTTCATCTGTTTTCCCATCCGAAGGCGCAAATCTTGACAGCACTGTTTTCCTCATGTGATAGACATAGCCACCTTTATTCTTGCCCATAGATTTTACAGCATGTCCCTTTCTCCGCAAGCGAAAATAGTAGGCCTTCCGAAATTCAGACCCTTTCTGTTTTCTTACCATTACAATAGGTTTTGCCGATACGCCCAACCCGCTCTTGAATAGGAAATACTGCTTTTTAGAGGTGATACGCACGACATAGGAGCGTCTAAGGTTTCCCGACCAATCGTTGTATCGTAATTTTCTTCCGTTCGTAACATCTTGCAGGATTGGTTCAGCCACTTCGTGTGCGACCCGCTCAACGCAGTCTTGCGATTCGACAGCTCTCTTGATACCGCTTTCAATGGCGACCACGAAATCCTTGACCTTGGTGTACGACTTTCCCATTATTCCTCCTCAGGCACATCTGCCTCAATCATTTCTTCTTTGACTATTTGGAAGTATAGGTTGCACACACGATTGTATCGTGAGAAATCAACCACATATCCAACCAAGTCATAACTGCCCTCTTCTTTGGGGCTTGTGTGGTAGCGTATGCCTACCTTGTACCCTTCACCTATATCGGGCATACTGCGGTTCGGAATAACGACTTGGAAAGTGTTATCCATAACCTTGTTGGTGCGAAAAGCGGATTTCTTGTCGAGAAAACACTTGCACTTGCCACTATAGACCTGCTCATATTCAACAGCCTCGTACGGGTTGTTTGATTCAGCAGGTTGTAAGATAACAATATGGTCGGGGTGTAGTTCCATTACCAAATAGGTGTTTTGTCTATTTGCAAAGGTTTTGTTTCCTCTTCTTCCTCTTCGGGCTTGGTGTAGCGTGATATTCTATCATTGATAGCATCCACATCATACTTGAGAGTACTACCGTTATCCGACTCTTCTTTGAGAGTTCGTACTTGGTACAGCCCTTCGAGAGTAGCTTTTCGTAGCACCTCTTTGTGATCCGCTACCTCGTATGAGTCCTCGACATCCTCAACACCCTGCTCGAGGAGCAAGATGTTGAGGGTATCGTCGGGTAACTCGTAGGGATACATCTTAGCACGAAGTACTTCGATGAGTGTCATAGTTTTTACTTCTGAGTGTTCAACACATAGATGTTATCAATCGTGTCCATTGAAGGAGCAGCGGTGATAGAAGCCTTGGTAATCTCGCAGTAGTTCGAGTTCTCACGCTCACCTTGAGTGAATTTACGAACCTCGATACGACCGTAGTTCGAGTATTTAACGCCTTCGGATTCCATACCGAGTTCTGCGTCGCTTTGACGGGTTTCGATAGTACCGATTTGCTCCTCGGGCAGGAATACCAACTGACCTGCTTTCCACGGGGTCTGCGTTGCGAGAGAGTCGCCATTTTGAACAGCAACCTTGCGCTCTACAACCTCGAAGGTAGGATAGCCGTTTGCGCTCATCCAATCGTTGATTATGCCTTCCGACAGCGGCTTGGTAGGATAAAGCGTAGAGTTGATATAGCTCTGCATTGCTTTAGTCTTACGGATATAGTTCAAGGTCTGTCGGTCGATAAGGATTTTCTTCAACTCAACGATAGAGTTCGAAGTAATGTCATCGATTTCCTTCAGCGGGTCGATAATGTCCTTGTTTGCCTCAGTCCATTCGTTGCCCGTACCTACTTCAGCGTAGTTGCTCGAAGGCATACCGAAGTCGATAGTTTTGCCCACGAAAGGCGATTGCGGGTCATTCTCTGCGGTAAAGGTGAATTTACCTGCGTTCGACAGAGCCGAAAGGATAATGTAGTCCAAACGGGCGTGAACACCATTTACAGCCTCTTTCGTGATACCAAACAAGGTATTGGTGATATAGTCTATCACACGTTCACGATTTTGGTCTGTAGCGGTATTGACGAGCATTATCATTTCTCGTATTTGGTCGGACTCGAGTTTGAAGGAGTGAGCGTGGGTGAACATACTCTGCTCGATAGACTCAAAGCCTTGGTTCATACGGAGCGGTTCTGCGGACTTGCCGTCGATAGTCGAAGCGGCAATCGTCAAGTGCATCTTACCGAGAATGGTTTTGAAGTTACTCAGGGTATGGGGGGTAGCACCATACACAAAGTGTTTTTGCCACCAAGGCTGACCGAAGATTTCAACCTCCTGCTTGGAAGCCTCCTCAAGGCGGTAGCGAACTCGCTCTGCCGCTTGCTGATAAAGTGAACTTTCAAAGAGTGTCATAGTTTACCTCCTTTTACTGAATAGTGAACAAAATGGTCGGGCAGCCTGCCAATAGAGTAGAGCCGGGGAATGCAGTCGTATTGAGGTACTCAGCGGGGTAATGTACTACATTTTGCAGTACTACTGCTGCGTGGGTAGCCGAGCAGGTGTCGTGCAGTTCGTCGATAACTGCCTCTGCTGCCACAATACGATTGGGGACATCGCCCGAGAACTTGTCGGTAGCGATAGAACCCTCAACGAGGATATCGCCTGCCTTAATGGTGGAAACTGCGGCTTTGAGAACAATCTTATCCTCGCTGACGCTTGCTACTGTTGCAGCGGTTGTACCACCCGATATGACGCAAGCAGCACCTGCGGACAATGTGTGCCCGTACTTCACCGTCAGCGTCTTCTTATCTGTATCTACAGCCGTTACATAAGCATAGTGGCAGACCTTCGCAGTCTTTGCTGCCTCATCCGTCACAATAGGAGTACCTTGCGGAATTACATCACCTACACTGACATTAGTGAGCTTGTAACCCATAACATCTTTCTTCGCAGGCTCAATCCAAAATGGATTCATAAAACCACGATACTCCGCTTTCTTATAAGGGAAATTTGCCATAAGAAAAATTTTTTAGTGGTTATACATTCACAGATGACTTCTCCTTCTGCTGATTAACCCACTCACGGGCTTTGGCACGCTCAGCCTCCTCTCTCGTCTTTTGAGCTGCGGCACTCCGTTCTTCCGAACCTACCTTCGCTCCCGACTCAATCAAAGTCTTCTTAATCGCACCCAACTTGTTAGCAATTGCAGCGTCATCCATATCGGGGGACAGATTGGCTTTCGCCAACTCCAATAGGTCGCCTCTCAAACCTACAGCCTTCGCAGCACTTCCTACTCGCTCATCAAACGACTTACGAGCATTAGCACCCTCCAACTCGGCTATCTTAGCCAACAAATCAGCCTTCTCACGCTCATTCTCCTCCCGAAACTTAGCAAACCACACGGGCTCACCCTCTCCGTTAGAAGCATCAACGCTTACACTCGGGTCGGCAATCTTTCCACCCTTAACGCCCTCCTTTGTCGCCTTGATAGCATCACTAACTCGCTTGTCAGCATTGCTTTGAAACGCACGCAACATATCACCTGCGCTCTTTACACGCTCAGCAATAACCTCCTCTGCTGCGTCTTCCGACAATCCTACAATAGCCATTCCTGCTACACAATTCAACACTTCCTGCGGAGAACCTAAGTTTGAATACTGCTCCTTGAGCATATTCGCCATCTTTTCTCTCAATTCCATTGATAAAATCAAATTTTTACGCAAAAATACTACTTTCAATCACTACGCTCAACAAATTCAATACAAAGATATCGACATCAATCTGCTCAACAAATATACCCAACACACTGATAATCACATTGTTCTACCCAATTCTATCTGTACAATAACTACTTTTCACCCCTACAGCCATTTTCCATTCCCACTTTTTTCAAAAAATTTTTCCTGCTCCCACGCCCACAATAAAAAAGGGGGAGGGGTACTCCACCTTTTGAAAACTTATAGCAGGATTAGGAGGCAAATGGGGATGAAGACCCCTTACCAGTTCGTGGAACATTCGTGGGGAGGTGTGATGCGGGGGTCTTTTTTCTTGTGCGTTTTTGTACAACGTTGATAGTCAGGCACATAGAAAAATATATGCACACAAGAAAAAAGTGCATTTTTAACATACATTAACGCAAAATCGTGGAACAATGCGCTATAAATATAGTAAACTTGTGGAAAAGAAAAGCACTACCTTTGCCGTCGAAATCGAAAAACAAGGGTTTCGAGGGGGTCTTTGACGTATTGGAAAAGAGCGGCAAGCACACAACGCACGCAAAAAACAAGCACGCAAAATGCGTGTGCCTATTTTGGCATCTTGTGCGTGCGTGTGGGTGCTTGTGTACTAATTTTCAAAAGCCCCGCGGGGTGCGCGGTGGATTGCGTAGCAACCCACAACCGCGCGGGGGACTCAAGCGAAAGATGGGGGAGCCCCCCTTGCAAAGGTGCAAAACATCGAGTATAAACGCAAACCGCACGGCTTGGCGAGCCGTGCGTGCGCAAGCAACCGCGCAGCGGGTTGCAAATTTGTATAATCTTAAACGCTGAAAAAAATGAAAAAATTAGCAATAATTTTAACATTTGCAAGGATCGAAATACGGATTTCCATCCGTCGTCGATAAATGCAGCGGGGCGGGCGTACAAGGCTCGCCCCGCCTTTTTCAAGCGCAAAGGTAGTACAAATTTTCAATGTGTGCAAATTTTTGCACACATTTTTTTCACGGCGGCGGCGGTTGATCCCGCCCCCGCTGACAAAAGCGGCAAAAGCGGCCGCAAAAAATTAAATACAAACTATTAAATACAAAAAACATTATGAAAAAAGCAAACAACGCAAAAAACAACGCTGCAAAGCAAGTCACTAACAACGCAAACGCACAAGCAAAAACGCCGTCTGTTTATGTCGGGATGTATGCGCAAATTAAGCAGGCAGCAAACACGCCGTCGGCGGTTGTGAAAAGTTTTTACAACGCTGCAATGTCGATTGAGGGCGGGGCGTACGCTGAGTATTATAAGCAAATTTTTGGCAACACAAAAAACGACTTTTGCCAAACATACACGCCCGTCGTCATCGAGGCTTTCAAAAAGCAGACCCGCTGCAAAAATGTTAGCTTGTTCTTCGTTTGGCGGGTTGTTTATAAAAACGGCCTGTGTGAATACATTAAAACGGCAAAAACTATTGCAGCACACACGGGCGGGGCTGAAAAGACGCAAAAAGCGTTGAAAGCCCTCGAAAGCCTCGGCGAGGCTGCAAAGGCTGCAAGCAAGTAACAACCAAACGCCCCGCCCGTGTGTGTGTAATATGCACGGGCGGGGTTGTAACTGACTAAAAAAGCAATGAATATGAAAGCAAGAAAAACAACGGGGATGCCCCGCCCGAATAATTTTGCGGGGGCAAAGTGCATAGGTGCGTTTATCAAGCGGGCAAAGTATGTAACAAGGCGGGCGACTCGGCTCGCACAAGAACGGGCGCAAAGGGTGGAAAGTGCCCGCCTTGCTTGCTTGTGGGTGAATGCCTGAATAGCAAGCGAACGCCCCGAACGACTCCGCCGCCCCGTGAATACACTTTTTGTGCGTTTTGCGGGGCTTTTTGTCGGTGGGTGGATAAGATGACCGCCCCCGCCTTTTTTATCCGTTTGAGTGAATAAAAGCGGGCTTTTTGAGTGTTTATGCACAAAGTGCATAAGTGCGCAAATATAAAAGGGGGCGAACGACTCGAACGACTAACAAACGAACAATAACTAAAAGTATAACTATATGAAAGACTTTGGTATCTATGAAAGCGAAGAGGCTTTCGCAAAAAAGTATTATGCCTCCACGGGTTGTTTGGAGTGCGTACCTGAAATTATAGTATCCACCATCGATTGGTGGAAAGTGTGGGTATCTATGTGTGAAAAGCGGGGCTTTCGTTCTGAGTGTGCGACTCCGTACGCTGAACGACTGCAAAGGAGAACGCTGAATAGCGATACCCGTGTAAGAATATACACGAACGACTGACAAGCTAC
>CAVHKB010000257.1:0-2005 GCA_963636305.1 Prevotella sp. P5-108 | reverse complement strand
ACTTTTCTCGTAGCAGCATTATGCGCTACAACAATGGCTTTCGCCGACACAGGGACGAAGACGGTTATTCTCGATGGCGGCGCGACAGGAGTTCCGTCAAAAAAACCTGATAGTCAAACGCAAACAACTATTTCTCAAAACGGTTTCTCCTACATAATGTACGGACAGAACTATCAACAGTCGGCAAGTGGGAGCAACAAGTTTGATGGAACATCCAACTGTATCCTCATCGGGAAAAAAAATTCGTATCTCTATAACACAACGCCCTTTACAAAGATAACCAAGTTCGAGGTGTATAGCAATACGGGAGCAAGCACGAATGTCGTAGTATCTATATCGTTTAGCAACGAACAGATAACATCGGCGCAAAGCAACGCTTGGACACAAACATTAGCAACTGCAGACAACGTTTATGACGTAACAATTCCAGAGGAAGTAACTGCAAAATATTTTTATTATACGATTACCTCTAGTCACAATTCGCAAGTAGCATTCCGTATTACTTACGAAGAAGTTGCCGCCTCAGGCATCTCTTTTTCTGAACAAGACCAGAACATCACGTTGGACAACGGGGAAACGCACCAACTGACGGCTATACTCGCTCCTAGTGATGCTACGACAGAAATCACGTGGGCTTCGGACAAAGAAACCGTGGCTACCGTAGACCAAAACGGCTTGGTACGCGCAGTAGGCACGGGCGAGGCAGGGATCACCGCTAAAGTAAAGGACGCAGACGGTAACGACCTCACTGCTACTTGCAAGGTAACCGTAGTAGCCGCTCCCGATGCACCGACCTTCGACGTAGCCGACGAAGTTTTCGAAGGCAAGATGAATGTAGCACTTTCTGCCGCAGAAGGCATGGAAATCTACTACACCATCGATGGCGAAACCACCCCAACGACCGAATCTATGAAATACGAGGCTGCTTTCGAAATCACTGCTACCACCACCGTTAAGGCCATCGCTTACGATGCCGCAAGCGTGAAATCCAGTGTAGTGGCTGAAAAGACCTACATCAAAGCCAATACCTGCGCCGAAGTCAATGCGGCTGAAAACGGTGCTGCGATTGTTCTAGGCACAGTAACTGTTGTTTATGCGAACGAGGACAATGACTATATCTATGTGGAAGACGCTACGGGTACAACACTTGTTTACTACCAAAGCAAAAAATACGGTCTGAAAGCCAAGGATGTCGTCAAGGGCTTGAAAGGCACCGTGTCTGTATACAAGAATCTGCCCGAACTCGTTCCTTCCGTAGCAGTAAGTGACCTGACCATCACAGAAAACGGAGAAGTGAAAAATCCGAGCGTGCTTGCTACCGTACCGACTGATGCAGATGTAAACAAATATGTAAAATTCGAGGGTGTGAAGTTCGACCAAGACTATGATGCCTACAGCACGAAAGCCGATGCCAATATCACTGTAGCTGAAGAAACATTGGCTGTACGCAATAACTTCGTCATTGACTTTGGCGACATCAAGGCTGCCAATACGTATGATGTAACAGGCTTTGTGAGTGTCTATGGCGAAACGGTTCAACTCTTTCCTATTGCAATCGTAGTGAAATCCACTCCTACGGCTATCGAGCAGGTAGAGGTTGCCAACATTTTTGCTGCCAATGGCACCATCGAGGGTCTTAGCAAAGATGCCCGCATCTTCACCGTCAGTGGCATGGAGGTAACCGAGCAGAACGGTTCGCTCAGCGGCGGCGTTTACATCGTCAAGATGGCCGGTCAAACCCACAAGGTAGCCATGAAGTAATGGACAATTGATAATTGCACAATTAATGAGGGAGCGCACAGAGTGCGCTCCTTTTTTTTGTTCTATGCTCTCATTGTCAATTGTTCATTATTTATTGTTAATTGGCATAAAACCCCTACCCCCACTGGCGTGGGTACTCCCCCTATCTGCTACGCAGCAGGGGGAGAGAACGCACCCCAAAATTCAATGATTCAATCATTCAGTGATTCAATGATTCAATTCTGTCCCTCTGCCGAGCGCAGCG
>CAVHKB010000256.1:0-2013 GCA_963636305.1 Prevotella sp. P5-108 | reverse complement strand
TCCGTACCTTTGCAGCGTGATTTGCAAGCCACACCAATGGTGAAAGGTAAAAGACACCACGCTAAATTCAAAAGCAAAATGGATGAAGTAAAAGAGAAAATCTATTGTATGCCGTATGGTAACAATAGCGATGCCGTTGCCACTGCTGCGCTTATGCGGGACAACAACTCTCCCGCTGAGATGATGGCACTTATGAACAACGGCAATCAGTGGAACAACCCGTTTGTTTATCTGGTATGGATGATGTTTGCGCAACGCCTATGGGGTAACAACGGAGAGAACAACGAACTGAATGGTCGTATCAACGAGTTGCAAGCGCAGTTGCAGGACAACCACAACACTGACTTGCTGATGTCTGCTATCAATGGTAATCAGTCCTCGCTGCACGACCTCGCCTCGAACCTCAATGTAGGCGTGCGGGATTTGCAAATGGCTATCGGTGGGGTACAGAACTCTATCACGCAGGTAGCAGGGCAGATAGGCACAACGGGCGAGCGGGTTATCAACTCGGTATTGCTCGGCAACAAAGACCTTACCTCTGCTCTGCAATCGTGCTGCTGCACCACGCAACAGTCCATTCTCAAAATGGGCTACGAGAACCAATTGGCAACGCAGGCGCAGACCTCTGCACTAATGGGGCGGTTGGATGTTCTCGGCAATGGTATAACGCAGGGCTTTGCGCAAGTGGGCTACAACCAACAGCAACTGACCTGCGACATTCTCAACGCCAACGAGAAGAACACGCAGCGCATAGTTGATACGCTCAACACGCATTGGAACCAAGAGTTGCAACTGAAGTATCAAGACGCAAAGTCGGAGTTAAGTCAGTTGGCTCAAACGAGTGCGCTGACCACGCAACTGAACGCTATCTCGGCTGCCATAGCCAAGATACCGACAAGCACGACCACAGCGTAACCCTTTCGAGGAGTGGGCTACTATGCCCGCTCCTCTTTTTTGTCTTACTCTAAAATCCAACGATTATGCTATTCAAAGAACTGAAAGCGGGCAACTATGCCTATCTTATTCAAAACGACCGAGAGCGGCTTGCCGTGGAGCAGGCAAAGGTACTGTCGGTCGGTGTTCCCTACTTTGACGCACAAGGCTCTAACCCCGTGCAGAAAGTGATAGACCTCTGTATCTCCCACAACGGAAAGGAGGAAACCTACAAGATACCCGAAATACTATCTACCACGCAGGCGGGGACTACCATTCTCTTTGCCGACCGAGATAGTTTTCTCAACGAGTTGGAGGCTATGCGCAACCAAAGCGAGGACATCATCCAAAGCGTGGAGTATCACCGACAGCGTAAGACCACTATCGAGCAGGCGTTGGCGGAGTATAATCCCGCCTACAAAGAAAAGAAAGATATGGAGGATAGGCTCGGCAAGATAGAGAATGCTATCGCAGGAATAGAGCAATTGTTACGCAAATCCTCAACAAGCAAAGGCTATGGCACGGAGTAAGAACGAACAGCCGCCACCGAGTATGCGGCTTATATACACGAATGTAGGATTGTTTCACCCGCACCCGAAAGAGTGCAAAGACTGTAAGATACTATGGAGTACAAAGCAATGATAGAAGCCGCTGTAAAGAATGGCGGTGGAGAAAAGACAATGTGGAAAGCGGTGGAGGCTGCTGACCAAGCAATGGAGTATATCCGCAAGAACGCCCCGCAGGAGTACGACTGCCTGCTCCGCTCGCTCTATGTGGCGTTGTGCGGCAAGCACTACAACCGAGAGTTGGCAGAGCAGGACACACAAGCAATCTGCTATACCGACGCAGGCGGCAACGAGCGGCACGGAGCATATTGGACTGCCGAGCAGATAGAGAGTGCCACGCAGGGCAAGTCGTTCCCCAATAGCACTACATTATGGGACAAGTATGTTGCCTATAACGCAGCGTATGCCGACTTCTGCAAGAAGTTCGATGAGGAGCAAGTAATGGATATTGCCTACCTCTTTTTCTTTGCCGACGAGGATTGGAAAGGCGAGAATAAGGTGTGGGAATATATGA
>CAVHKB010000255.1:0-2118 GCA_963636305.1 Prevotella sp. P5-108 | reverse complement strand
GAATGGAAAACGGACATGCGGTATCGGGGGACAAGACCATTGCGCATATTGTGGATTCTTTGGCGACAGAACATAAGAAGGTGTTTGTGCTGATGCAATTCTTGGGCAATCACTCCTACTACACCAATTATGAAGCGGAGTACGACATCTATCGACCGAATTCCAATACCTGCACGGCAGCGGAACGAGCGAATAGCGATAGCCTGTTTATCAACTCGTACGACAACTGCACTCGCTATACAGACTATGTCCTGTCATCAATCATTCGTACGATAGACCGCCCTAACACGATGGCTGCTTTTGCGTTTGTATCCGACCACGGAGAGAACCTGTGCAAGAGCGGGGGAGGACATGGGGGCGATTGCAGTCCGAAAAAAGATGAATATCATGTGCCGTTCTTGTTCTGGTACTCTGCGGATTATGCAGAGTACTATCCAGAGAAAGTGGCAGCCGCCAAAGCGCACAAATCGGCTCCTATCAACGGCGATTGTATGTTCTATTCCGTTTGCGATATGGCGGGCATTTCGCTGGACTCTGCCTATTCGGAACCATCGTGGAGCGTGTTCTCCGCTGATTTTGTCCCACACACGCGGTGGGTTCTGACACCCGATGGAGTAACCGCCATCCGAGTGGAGTAGGGGAACTTACCTATTAAACGGAACAAGTTCTCTTGTGTTTTACCTATTAAATGGGACAAAATCTGCTTGATTTTACCTATTAAATGAAACAAGGCTATTGCGGGATTGATAGATTTGCTGTATCTTTGCAGCGGTAATATCACTCAATTTCTATGTTCGTTAGGAAGGCAATAGCAGATTTGCGGCAGTGGGCGGCGGAAGAACACCGCAAACCGCTCGTGTTACGAGGGGCAAGGCAGGTGGGTAAGTCCACCTTGGTTACTACATTCGGGCAGGAGTTCGATGTCTTTATCTCGCTCAACTTGGAGCGTAAGGAGCATTTGCGGCTGTTCGATTATGATATAGACGATGTCGTCCGTCAGATTTTTCTTCTATCTCAACGCCCCATTGACAAGACGAAACGGACGCTTCTCTTTATCGACGAGATACAGAACTCGCCCAATGCGGTGGCTCTGTTGCGTTATTTCTACGAGGATTATCCGTGGATACATGTGATAGCGGCAGGTTCTCTGTTGCTAACCCTCACAAACCAACATATCTCTTTTCCCGTCGGGCGTGTACAGTATATGCGTTTGAATCCCTGTTCGTTCTCCGATTTCCTTGATGCCACAGGCAATGAACTGCTGCAACAAGAGGTGGAGAACCTTGCCGTCGATGCGTCGCTGCACGAGATGACGATACGGCTGTTCTCGGAGTTTGCTCTTGTGGGAGGTATGCCCGAGCCGATGGCTCGTTATGCCGAGAATCGGGATATTGTGGCGTTGCGTGATGTCTATGACTCACTGCTCCGCAGTTACAGTGAGGATGTGGAGAAGTATGCCAAGACGGAGACGATGAAACAGGTTATCCGTCTGCTATTGCGGAGCGGTTGGACTTATACTACAGAACAAATCACCTTGGGGAACTTCGCCGAGTCGAATTACAAAGCCCGAGAGGTGGGGGAGGCACTGCGTACGCTGGAACGCACCTATCTGTTGGAACTGACTTATCCTATCACCTCGTTTGCACTGCCTATTGTACAGGAGACACGCCGAAAGCCGAAACTGTTTTGGCACGATATGGGTATCGTTAATTTTGCTGCCAATATACAACAAGAGGTGATGTTCTCGGACAACATTATGGATACTTGGCGGGGGAAGTTGGCGGAACAGATCGTTGCGCAAGAATTGCTGTCCGGACACACTTATGCAGATGCGCATCGCGATTTCTGGGTGCGTGGCGTTGCCGGTAGCAGTGCGGAACTCGATTTCGTGTATGTCTATCAAGGGAAAGTGATTCCCGTTGAGGTGAAAGCCGGGCATAACGCACATCTCAAGTCGTTGCAGCAGTTTATGGAGATGGCACCTCACGCCACTGCTGTCCGTGTTTGGGCGCAACCGTTGCAGGTGGATGAGGTGCATACTCCGACGGGCAAGTCATTCAGACTGATTAGTGTGCCGTTCTATTATGTGCATTTGTTGGATAAGGTGCTGGCGAAATA
>CAVHKB010000254.1:0-2121 GCA_963636305.1 Prevotella sp. P5-108 | reverse complement strand
ACCAATCGCCAAAGGTATAAGAGGCGGTCGAACAACATCCCATTATGGCAGAACTAACTCCGTCCGATGTAATGATGATGACCAAACATCACAACTCACATGGACAAAGCGCAACAGCTATCGGATTGGCAGCAGGATTGGGCGGCGGCGCATTGCTGCTCGCTATCGGTCTCGGCTGGGGTATTAACAAAGCGTCCGAGGCGCGTGCCAAGGCAGCAGAGCAGGCAGTGGCAGGCAACAAAGACGCACTCAGCCTTGTGTCGCAATTCGCATTGAGCGAGCGCACTGCTCGCGAGACATGGCAGAACCTGCAGACCCCCACGGTGAAGCAGTATGTCGATGTACAATCGCAGGCGACCTCCAACCCGAGTGTCAGTGCCAACGCCGTGGCGGAAGCCGTCGCGTATGCTTTGGCACAGAACAACAACAATAGCGGAATCAACTCGGCTATTGGCAGTGAGAACTTCCTGCGCGTGCAACGCTACTCCGCACCTCAACCGTGCGGCTGCGACACCTGCGGCAACTAATCGTGAAAGGTAGTGCCTCCAGAGCGAGGTGCTACCTTTTCATTCTCCTACAACACCCAATCACCCATTCACCGCTATGTCACTCTTCGGAAACAAAGTTGCCTACGATGTCACGCTCCTGCAGACGACATCCAAGGACGCGCTCAAACGCTCGGCACTGCTTGTCTGCGGTGGCGATGTCAAAGCCGCCACGGAGGTCTGCGAGTACTTTATGAAAGACATGCCCGATATGCCCGACTACGACCAACCGACCACCTCTGCCCTTACGCAAGCCAAAGAAACGGCACTCGGCGTGTTCGGATGGATAGACCAGAACCAAGATAAGGTGTTGGGCTACTACAACCTCCTGCGCACCCTCACGGGCAAAGCAGGCATAACTATGCCGACCGCCCCCGCCGATGTACCACCCATACCCTGATGACCCATGCTGCAACCCTACAAGATAACGATGTATGCCTACGCCGAGACGCAAGACGAGGCGGACAAGTTGGAGCAAGCCCTGAAAGACTTTGTGAACAGGCAGCGTGAGCGAGGTGTAGCCGTCACGGCGGAACGACTGAACGCCCTGCTCGCCCAATGGGGCAACAACCCGATAATCACCCAATTTTTACGATAATGGAAACGAAACAACCCCGCACGATATTCGATTGTATCAACGAGAATATCGTCAGCATGTCGGAGGACATGAACACCATGCACGAGAAAGTGGATAGGCTTGCCGAAATGGTCGGTGTGCTGTATGCCTCCCTCGTGCCACCCCAAGACGAACAAGAGGAAGAGCCTAATGCTGTCGGCGATACTTCCGATTTAGAGTAAATAGGCAGCAGCCACTCTTTAATAGCAAAGAGTATGAATAAAATCCAATCGCCAATCATCACGCCCGTGTTGGCAGCGGGCAGTACGGCAAGCCCGTACTACTACCAACTCAACATCACGCAGCGGCTATGCTTCCCCACCTGCGCAGAGAACACACCCGTGTTCGCCCCGCAGTTCTCGTTGGTCAGCGTGTCGCAGGTCGGCACGGGGCAATACGCAGCCACTATTCGCGTGCAGGGTATTATCTCGTATGTGCCGTGCAACGGAGGTTGTTGCAGTACCAAGTCGCAGCCACTCAACGGCACTTGCACCATTCCCATTGCGTCGGCTACCGCACCGACAGCAGTAACCATCACCGCAGGGGCAACAGTCAATGCCGTATCCACCTCGGCGTGCCAACAGTGCAGTCGCACCTTTGTGAGCGAGACCCCGTTGAGTATCACCGTCACTGCAGGCTAACCCGAAGCACTCCCGAACCAACTCCAAAGAAACAATGACAGAGGTGTGGATAGCAATAGCGGTGATGATGTCGGCAACCACAGCCGTACACTTAGGTCTGCCGCAGGCAATAGCGTCTGCGGTAGGCAAGGTGTGCAAGTGTCCCAAGTGCCTGTCCTTTTGGCTGACCCTCGCCGCCACATTACTGGCGAGCGGAACAGAATGGACAAGCAGCGACATAGTAGCCGCGCTATTGCTATCGCTCGCAATGGCGTATCTATCGAACTGGTTCGGCATGCTCTTGGCATGGCTGAACCGCAAACACACAGACCTATGGCAA
>CAVHKB010000253.1:0-2163 GCA_963636305.1 Prevotella sp. P5-108 | reverse complement strand
ATATGAACAGCACACAACTCATGAACCGAGCAGCGGACAATATCCGCATACTCGCAGCAGCAGCCGTCGAAAAAGCCAAAAGCGGACACCCCGGAGGGGCGATGGGAGGAGCAGACTTTATCAATGTACTCTACTCCGAATTCCTTGAATACGACCCCGAAAATCCCGAATGGGAAGCACGTGACCGCTTCTTTCTCGACCCCGGACACATGGCTCCCATGCTCTATGCACAGTTGTGTCTAATTGGTAAATACACCCTCGAAGACCTGCAGAACCTGCGGCAATGGGGCAGCGTAACACCCGGACACCCCGAACGCTTCGTGGCACGAGGAATAGAAAATACTTCGGGACCTCTGGGACAAGGGCACACTTTTGCCGTGGGTGCTGCGATTGCCGCCAAATGGTTTAACGCACGCTATGGGGCGATTCACAACCCTACCATATATGCATTCATCTCCGACGGAGGCATACAAGAGGAGATTTCGCAAGGCGCAGGACGCTTGGCAGGACACCTTGGGTTGGACAACCTCATCATGTTCTACGACTCGAACCGCATTCAACTCTCTACGGGCTGCGACGAGGTAACGAGCGAGGATGTGGCGGCCAAATACGAGGCATGGGGCTGGTTCGTGCAAGAGATTTCCGGCAATGACCCCGATGCCATTCGCGAGGCACTCCACCGTGCGAAAGGTGAGAAACAGCGTCCGAGCCTGATTATCGGGCATACCGCCATGGGCAAAGGGTGCGTGACCGCCGACGGCGAGAATTGGGAGGGCAAATGCTCCACCCATGGGCAACCGCTCAGCAAGTCGGGTGCTTCGTTCGAGGCAACGATACGACACCTTGGCGGCGACCCCGAAAAGGCGTTTACGATATTCCCCGAAGTGCAAGCCTTGTACGATGAGCGGGCGATTGCACTGCGCGAACTGACCAATCGCAAGTATGCGGAATACCATGCGTGGGCAGAGCAGAATCCGTTGGCAGCCAAAGAATACGAGACCTTCATGAGCGGCGAAGTGCCGTGCATCGACTGGAGCGAGATTGTGCAGAAGCAAGGAGCGGCTACCCGTGCGGCATCAGCGACGGTGTTGTCGTACTTGGCTGAGAATGTGGGCAATATGATTGTGTCGTCGGCAGACCTAAGCAATTCGGACAAGACCGACGGATTCCTCAAAAAGACGCACACCATCCGCCGTGGCGACTTCACGGGGCGGTTCTTGCAAGCCGGCGTAAGCGAACTGACAATGGCGTGCGTGTGCATAGGAATGTCGCTGCACGGCGGTATCATCCCCGCCTGCGGTACGTTCTTCGTATTCAGCGACTACATGAAGCCTGCCGTACGATTGGCGGCACTAATGGAAGTGCCGGTAGTGTTCGTATGGAGCCACGATGCGTTCCGCGTGGGCGAAGACGGTCCGACCCACGAACCCGTGGAGCAAGAGGCACAGATACGACTGATGGAGAAGTTGCATAACCACTCGGGGAAACCATCAATGCTCGTACTGCGCCCCGCTGACGCCGAGGAGACGACTATGGCATGGCGGCTGGCGATAGAGAACACCGCCACACCAACGGCGTTGATACTGTCGCGCCAAGACATAGCACCTGTACCGAATACCTGCTTGGATGGTTTCCGCAAAGGGGCATACATCGTGAGCCGCGATGAGAACCCGCAAGCGGTGCTGTTGGCAAGCGGGAGCGAAGTTTCGACACTGATGGCAGGTGCGGAACTACTGCGCAAAGAGGGTGTGCGGTTACAGATTGTAAGCGTTCCGAGCGAGGGACTATTCCGTCAGCAGCCGAAAGAATACCAAGACGAGGTACTGCCGAAGGGGATTGTGCGCTTCGGTATGACGGCAGGTCTGCCCTGCACCCTCGAAGGACTGGTCGGAGAACACGGCAGTGTATGGGGATTGTCCTCTTTCGGATTCTCTGCACCCTACAAAGTACTCGACGAGAAACTCGGCTTCACCGCGGAGAATGTGTACAAACAGGTGAAGGAGTTGCTGTAAAAAATCTGTAGACAAGCAGACATATTGGTGTCTGTTGGGGGTTGGGACATTGCGTCTGCAGAATATTCTGCAATAATGACCATTAAAAATTCTCCGTTAACAATTTTCGCCCCATCAGAGCATTAAAGATTGTAATAAATAGCACATAAAT
>CAVHKB010000252.1:0-2164 GCA_963636305.1 Prevotella sp. P5-108 | reverse complement strand
CTATTGGCTCGTTCAGCCCGACACGGGGGACTTTCAATACTACTCCTGCGTAGGCAGGTTAGATGATATAGACTAACAAGGCATAAACTCACCGAATTCGGTTGGTTTAGAAAGAGGTCTTTGACATACTGAATGGTCAAAAGATAATAATACGCAAAATGCTTGCGTATATAAATTATATTATGTAACTTTGCGCAAAAATACAAGGTTATGGAAAACAGTATCAAAAACATCTTGAAAGAGAAAGGTATTGCGCAAAAAGAATTAGCCGAAAAAATAGGTATGTCCGAGATAGGATTATCAAAGGCTATCAATGGGTCGGCAACTCTTTCCACATTGCAGAAAATTGCGCAAGCATTGGATGTCCCATTGGGAACAATTAGCCCTAAAATGCGCACAGCAAAGTATGGGTCGGATAAAACCCCATTGCTATTAGGAAATCTATCGCTGCCGTGTTATGTGTTAGATGACGGCACACGAGTTTTTTCAGGGCGTGGTATTCAGAAAGCCATAGGTGCAGGTGGTAGCCAATCTGGAACATGGCTATCTACATTTGTAAATAGTTCTGCTATGGCAGCATATATCGACCCCGGACTTTTGGATAGATTAAACAACCCTATACCATTTATCCGTGCGGGCGCAGGCGGTTCACAATCAATGACTTACGGGTATGAGGCAACATTGCTGATAGACCTATGCAATGCTATACTTTCCGCCGGAGAATATGGAGCTGCGGATAAAAGTTTAATTGAGCACGCAAACATAATTATCCGCTCTGTTGCAAAGGTCGGTATCATTGCTTTGATAGATGAGGTAACAGGGTACGATAAGGCAAAGGAGAAAGCAAAGGATGAGTTGCAGAAATTCCTCAATCAATTTATGTCGGAGGAGGCTGCAAAGTGGGTAAAAACTTTTGATGATACATTTTTTGAGGACTTGTACAAAATGCATAATTGGACTTGGACAAAAACGAATCAACGCCCGGGTGTTGTTGGACTATGGATAAACGATATTGTATATAAGCGTATTGCGCCACTTATATACAACGAATTGCAACGAGTAAATCCGAAGAATGAAAATGGGCATAGAAGTTACAAGCACCACCAATTCCTTACAGAAGAAATAGGCAAGCCAAGACTACAACGGCATTTAGAGGCTGTTCATGCGCTTGCTGTTGCATCTCATTATAATTGGAGTAGGTTTATGGATATGCTTGACACAGTTTATCCAACCCAAAATCAGCAATTGCCGATTGATTTCGGTTTGGAGGAATAATTTTAATCTCATTAGTTATCGAAACGACCATTCAGTATTTGAGTGGTCGTTTTTTATACACGCTATGAATACTAAAACATACACGATTGACGAACTGCACGCTCTGTGGGACAAGTCGAACAAGGGCAAGTCGGCACAGTCGGAACACGCCTTGCAGGTGGAGTGCCTGCGTTGGCTGCGTTTGGAGCACCCCGATGTGCTCTGCTATGCTATTCCGAACGGGGCATATACCACCAAGACGACAGCCCGCAAGTTGGTGGCGGAGGGCGTGGTGCATGGCATTCCCGACTTGTGCATTCCTATTCCCCGCAACGGCTTTTCGGCACTCTATATCGAGATGAAAAACGGCAAGGCGGGCAGACTGTCCGACCACCAAAAGGCGATTATTCCCCGCCTGCAAGCCTACGGCAACAAGGTCGCCGTCTGCCGCACCATGGAGGAGTTCCGCAACGAGGTCAATGCCTACCTGCGAGAATAGACGCAATCATAACCCACTAAATATCCAAGACAATGAAAAGCCAAATTCTCCACCACATTCTCCAAGTCGTCTCCGACCATTGCGAAACCTCCGCAGACATCATTCGCAGCAAGTGTAAGCCCACCGAGGTGCTCTACGCTCGAACGCTCTTTGTGTGGTTCTGCCACCAATACGGGATATGCGCCAACGACATAGCCCGCTTTCTCGCACGGAAACACACCGAGACTATCTATGCCTACCTCGCCAACTACCACATCTACAAGCGGTCGTCGACCACCTTCCGACTAATTGCCCAACATATAGCCAACAAGTTGTCGGCAACTCTCCAAGAACCATAGTGCGCATGTCGCCAAACATCCGTACCTTTGCAGCGTGATTTGCAAGCCACACCAATGGTGAAAGGTAAAAGAC
>CAVHKB010000251.1:0-2255 GCA_963636305.1 Prevotella sp. P5-108 | reverse complement strand
CAAACAGGGCGGACAGAGTGACCGTAGGCGCGATAGTAGTCCTTGTTCCGGTAGTCCGAGTAGAAGTAGAGGTAACACGCGAAGTTCGGGCAGTCCTCGCTGAGGGATGATGACCAGTAGTAGCCGTCCGAGAGGAAATGGTTGGTGTACGTGGCGCTGCGATAGCCCGCCGCGGGGAGGAAAATGGAGTTGCTGTTGCCGTTCGCCTTGCTTGTTACTTTATAACCGTTGACTCCGTTTTGGGTAGTCCATTCCCAAGTGCAGTTATTTAGCAACTCGTCTATCTCTGCACTTGTCGGCATACGCCAATTGCCACCCCAATTGACATGCGCGGCATCGTCTTCGGGGTCTAATGTAGTCTTGTTATCCGTAAAACCATTGTTGCCCCAAAACGCTCTGTCGCAGTACTTGGTGAGGGTTGAAGAACTGCCATTGGCATACTTGTAGGTTGCCCACGAATAGTCTTCTTTGGGAGTTACTTCGCCCCACGCATAGTAGTTGCCGTAGTCTTCGGGCTGGTTGGCACCTACATTGCACGATGCCCACTTGATACCACTCGGCAGACCGAGGTCAACCGCTTCTACACCGGCGGGCGCAGGGCTTGTTTCGTAACCATTCTTACTACAATTGTCATAGACATTGTAGTTCCATACATCGTCCGCCCATACCGACATACCTGTTAGCAGGGCGAGACAAAATGAAATAAGTTTTGTTCTCATATTTTAGAATAATTTATTTCTTGTTTTTCTTTAGACACAAATCTGTGTGATTAGATATATCACTATGCAGTTTACAACAATTTGGCATTCCATATAAGCCTGCTAAGTACAGAAGTAAAGAGATGCCTATACTAAGAGCCCATAAGCCGCAACAATTACTTATTGGAATAGAAAGCCATGCTTTGTAACCAAACAAAATACACCATCCTAAGACAATGATTCTTGCCAGTAAAAGGGCTACTTTTGATGTTGAGATATTGCAGCCTTCAAATCGACCACATGGCTTGTCTAACTTTTGTTTATCCGCGAAAACGCTATATACTTTTTCTTCTTCCTTGCAAGCCTTTTCTTCAAAACGTGACAAAAGGATATTCCAATGCTGCCACCAATAGATATATCCCTTTACGGATAAAAAGTTTGCGACACTCGTCAAGTAACCGACACCTAAGATTACCCAACTTAATACATTGGTTTCCTGCGTGTTTGTCTGGTTCCCATCCATAATGACGTAGTACCCGACAAATAATGCACCGATAACCACATAGAAATAACTTGACCACCTTGTAAACTGCTCGTAATGGAAGTTTCGAGCATGGATAATGGTCTGATACTGATGTCTTTGTTCCTCAGTCATACAGATTAAAGTTTTGTTTGCTATGGGCACTCGCGTAAATAATTATTTGATGGATAAGCATTTGTCCACAATGCTATCTTTTACAAACATCACATATAGGCACACAAAAAACGCGGACTTCTGTTAGTAAATCCGTTTCTTGTGGTCCTGAGAAACCTAATCTTATCGAAGATACATGCAGAAACCCACGCGTGTATATCTTCTTGGCGCATAAACAGATATGCGCAAGTGTAGATACACCCATGAGCATCTACTAATGTCTTGCCATCGAATAAGATTGTTGAAATTTCTCAGGTTTCAAGAAATCGATTCGCAAGCGTTAGTAAACGCCTCGCGTTCGGCAACTCGCGTTCACCAAACTCGCACGCTGACTGATGGCTCTGCCATCATTATTGTGCTCGTTGGTTCCGCTCTCCGCACCACAACCTTACAGGTTGCGTTGCGGGTGTGTCAAACGTTACTATGTACAAAGCCCACCCAACCGCCCTCTCGGGACACCACTGTGTCCGTCAACGAAAGCCACCGCGTGGGTTTTGCGGTGCAAAGTTAAGAATAATTTTGCAGGTGTGCAAATTTATGGTGGCAAACTTGGTGGGGACGGACGGGTGACTTTGGGAACGGACGCCTACGGCGTATGGACATCAATTGACATAAATCTTCTCTCCAAATACACGGAAAATTATCCCAAATAGATGCAAATATACAGAATAGCAAACACCTTGTGGACGGACGGCTAACGCCGTATGGTCGTCAATTATCATAAAAATGGATATCTGGATTTCTGGGGATTCTGGATATCTGGGGGATTGTTGAATTGAGGGGAACAAGATGTTTGTCTTTTGAAAGGGAGTTGAGAGCCATAGCACGCAATCAACAATTAACAATTAACAGTTAACAATTAA
>CAVHKB010000250.1:0-2294 GCA_963636305.1 Prevotella sp. P5-108 | reverse complement strand
CCGTCGGCATCGCCAATATGTGGCTCGCCGTCCTCGCCGATGTCGGTGTAACGGTTCTCGCAGTACTGAATGCAACAAGAACGCTACGCTAATTAGGAGTGGCAGGGACTTTCAACGGACGGCTATCGCCGGTGGCGTGTCGCCACGGACGATAAAATATAATGCTCTGCGGGAGCACCCGCCTCCAAATACACGAAAAATTAATCAAATATATTCAAATACACAGAGAGTGTTCTTGTGAACGGACGCTACGCGTATTATCATTAATTTATCACAAAAAGAAAGTAATGTCTTTATTTGAATCATATTTGACCATATTTGTTTCATAAACACCCCTCTTGGTTTATGAACAATCTATGTCAATACGGCGATAGCCGTCCGTTCACAAAGTCAAAGTGCATTGCTATTGCCTGTCTATCCAGCGCAAGAACGGACGCAGTGTTGTTTCGTTGTAAGGGATAAAGGTCTTGCTATGACCGATGAGGATTATCGGAATGGGCGTTACAGGTTCGGGCAGGGCGGCAAGACGCTTCTCGATGTGCTGCATCATCGTAATGAGTTGACGGCTACGCAGTTGGTTGAAGTCCATCTTGAGCGGACTCAAAGTAAAGAAACTGCGCAGCGTAATACGCCGATTATCCGCTTTCTCTATCCGCTGCTTCTCCACTGCGGTTGCTCCTACTGCCTGTTCCCCTGCCGTATGCTTATGCTTGTGCAACTTGGCACGGAGCATACGGAATATGCGTATGGGACTGACAAAGGCGTAGAACGGACGCATCTCGGTGTAGATAGGCAGTTCGGTGATAGCCCCCGCAGGGTCGTAGGCATTGATATTCTCCGCCGAAGCCGTATAGGGCAACAGATTGTCGTAGGCGGTACGGTAGTCGTAGCAGACCTGCCCGCCTTGGCAGCCGCCCTTATAGACCGAAGTGTCGCAGGTAATACCGTACTCGGTCAGCACCTGATACAACGCAGGCGTGGGCATCATACTCCAGTTGGCTGCACGGAAGAGCCACACCCTATAATCCGCCCGCACAGGGCGTAGCAAGTCTTCGAGATAACGGACACACTCGCCCACCATCTCCCGAATACGCTCTATCGGCAGGGCTGCCATATTATACTCTTCGCTGCATTGGTCGAAGTGCTTATCGTCCCACACGGCACGGAAATAAGAAGAATGGACATGCAGTTGCACATCGTGTCCTCGGCGAAGGGCGTCCCGCAGTTGCTCCTCTATCTCGGCAACATGGAAATCATCCCGCCCCGTCTGCTCCCGATAGCGGCGGAAACAGAGTATCTCTGCCACATCTGCCATAATCACAAGGTGCTGATGATACTCCTCCAACAGGTTCATCAGTCGATAGGTCGGCTCTACCATTAGCGTCTGCGGATTGCCGTCGCCATTGCCGTGTATCTCATAATCCAAAGTGAAAAGCAGTCTATAGTTCATAACAAAGTATTTTATCGGTTGCACATTACAAGTAGAACGGCTATCACTGCAAGACTGCAGCATAGAGAGCAGAAAGCCTACGCGCCACCAGCGGATTGGTAAGCCCCTGCGAGAGCAAACACCGACGAGCGTCTGTACGGAATGACGGAGTATCCGTCTGTGTGTGCAGCAGTGTGCCGTCTTGCAGAGCGGCGTCTGTATAGGATTGAGGATGTGTACTACCCGCGAATAAGAGTGCTGTTCGCAGCAAGTTTGCCAACTCTTGCGGGGTACGGGAATGGGCGACATAGCAGCCTTCTATGCCTTCTACCCGCTCACGGACATCACCTACATCGACAGATACTATCGGACAACCGCACGCCATTGCTTCTTTCACCACCTGCGGACTACCCTCACTGCGGCTGGTAAGCAACAGACAATTCGTAGCACACATCAACCAATTGACCTCGGTACGGGTGTAGTGCTGGAGGGAAAGCAATATACCTCCAAAACCTCCCGTAGCCCCTACTTTGGAGGTGCTTACATTGTTGAAGAGGTTTATGACTTCCTCTGCTAATTTTATGTTCTTTATAGGATCGGAGAAAGCACCAGCAAATAAGATAAGGCGTTGGTGCTGTATCTCGCTGAAGGGTACGAACTTGCGCATCTTACCATTAGAGATAGTGCATTGCACATTCGCTTCTGCCAAACGCTTGCGTGCTTCTGCACGGGAGAGTAATTGGTCGTCGGAGAGTGTAACGCCACACGGTAACAGGGAGTAGTTATCTCCTCTGTACGCCCATGGGGCAGAGGACTTGTCCGCTGCCCGTGCCGTGCGTATATTCGCCCTCGATACAAAGATATT
>CAVHKB010000249.1:0-2321 GCA_963636305.1 Prevotella sp. P5-108 | reverse complement strand
GTTCTATCAGTCTGCTTGACCTCGTTATCAAATACGACGAAGAACAGAAGAATAAGTAATCGGGGTTGTAGTTGCAACTTTTGATTACATAACCTTTAATTGGATTATATTATGAAGAAATATGAATTAGTTCCCAAAATCTTCCTTTGGATACTGTTAGCGTTGAGTGTTGTCTTTACGATAATGTTCTTTGCGGGAGGTTCCAACGGTTCTTTAGAGGTAGCGGGAGATTATTTGTCGATTCCTCGTTTTACGGATCTTCTACTTGAGTGGACATACGTATTGTTCTGCATTGCATGTGTTGTTACTTTGGGTGTAGTGATATGGGAATTTGCAAAGAATTGTAAATATGACCATAGGAAAGCCATTAGTACGCTTGTAGTTGTATTATGCTTTGCTGTACTAATAGTTGTTTGCTGGTTTTTAGGCAGTCCTGAAAAGATTGACATTATTGGTTATGAGGGTTCAGAGAATTTTGGTGCATGGGCGCAAATGACTGATGCCATTCTTTATCTGACCTACATACTGTTTGTTGCCACCGTATTAACCCTTGTTTGGGGTGTTATTTATACGAAGCGATTGAAATAAATTGTAGATTGTACAATGAAGAGTTGTACATATAAGAGAATTTATAATTATGGCTAGGAAAATTCCACAGATCAATGCCAGTTCGATGGCTGACATATCATTCTTGTTGTTGATATTCTTTTTGGTAACAACGAGTATGGATGTCAATCAAGGTTTGGCACGTCGTCTGCCGCCTCCAGTGCCTGCTGACCAAAAGGCGGAGGATATGAAAATTAAAGACAGGGATATATTTGTCGTAAAGATTAACTCGTTGAATCAACTGTTAGTAGGCGGAGAGGAGATGGATGTTAAACAGTTACGCAAAGCCGCTAAGGAATTTATTGCCAATCCGAATAACGATCCGAATTTACCTGAATTGTTTACGGAACATATAGACGGTTTAGGAGAGGTGACTTATACAAAGAACCATGTTATATCCGTGCAAAATGACGTGGATACTCAATATCAGGCTTATTTAGATGTTCAGAATGAATTAGTTGCCGCGTATAATGAGTTGAGGAATGAGTATGCAATAGAGCGATTTGGCAGGGCGTATAATGAGTTGGACGAAGATGTACAGCGTTTGATACAGAAAGTATATCCTCAGAAGATATCGGAGGCAGAACCCAAAAACTATGGAGGGAACAAGTAATGGCAAAGATTCGTAGATCAGAGAAGCGAGAAATGCCGGCGTTGAATACATCGTCGTTGCCGGATATTATCTTTATGTTGCTATTCTTCTTCATGTCAGTTACGTCGATGAAAGAAGTAACATACAAAGTAAGTATAAAACCTCCTCAAGCAACAGAGTTAACGAAATTGGAGAAGAAGTCGTTGGTTCGCTATATTTATATAGGAACTCCTACGGACGAGTACCGTAAGTCGTTTGGTGCAGAGACTCGTATTCAATTGGATGATGCTTTTGCAGAAGTGTCGGAGATAGAGAACTATGTTGTGAATGAGCGTTCTGCGATGGCTGAACAGGACCAAGGTCTGATGACAATATCGATTAAAGCAGATAAAGATACGCGAATGGGGGTTATTGCCGATGTGAAGCAAGCCTTGCGTCGGGCATCTGCCTTGAAGATAAATTATGCTGCTGTGCAGCGTACAAGTTATTAAGTCCATAGAATTTTTGATTGATTGGGAAGTGCTGTCTGACAGAAAATGTCAGGCAGCACTTTTTTTGTTGGGTTGTGAGGGAGAGGGGTGACGGTTGACGGACGGAGGGGAAAATTAACAATTAATAATTAACGGTTAACAATTAATATGCAGAGTATGGTCGAAGGGCGATGTATGGTTCTTTTGTGACATATTGTTTTACTTATGAAAGGGAGTTGAGAGCCATAGCACGCTATGGCTCTACTGTTAGCATAAGCGCACGGTGAAGGGTTAATAGACAAAGTATGATTAGAGGGAAACATATTGTTTTTCCTGCGAAAGGGAGTTGAGAGCCATAGCACGCTATGGCTCTACAGTTGGCATAAGCGAAGTTACAGACGACGGGCAAATAATAAACAAATAACAACCAAATAATAGACAAATAACATTGATATATTGAGGGGGTTACAGAGTTTTGATGGGAACACAATGTCTTTCCATTGGAAGAGAGTCGAGAGCCATAGCACGCTATGGCTCTACAGTTAGCATAAGCGCACGGTGAAGGGTTAATAGACAAAGTATGATTAGAGGGAAACATATTGTTTTTCCTGCGAAAGGGAGTTGAGAGCCATAGCACGCTATGGCTCTACAGT
>CAVHKB010000248.1:0-2321 GCA_963636305.1 Prevotella sp. P5-108 | reverse complement strand
CCCTTTCGGCTCTATCTCGTGGTACTCTATTTGACAAGATGTGCGTGCGTACATAAGTTATTGATTTTGTTGCTGTGGTTGTGTTTGTTGTGCCGGTTGCTGCGCTTGAGCAGGCTGTTGCGGTTGAGCCGCAACGGCTTGCTGTATGCCGCTGAACGAGGCGGGCGCACCTGCTTGTTGTGCTTGCGCCTGCTGTGCCTGCATAGCCTGCTGCTGCGCTGCCATTCTCTCCTCGTTCGCTTTCTTGACTTGGAGTATCTTATCCGCTCCGTACGAAGCAGTCGATTCAAGCCAAGTATTAGCGTCAATAGCGCCCTGCTCGAACATCGTTTTGAGCGTGTCCTCCATTTGCATACGGACAATACCTGATGACGGTGCTTGTACGATAGACAAGTCGAACTGCGTCTGTCGTATCTTGTCTGCATCGTAGTACTTCGCCTCCTCGGAGTATTGGTGTCCCGCTATATTCATATAGCGAATGCCCGTGTAGTACTGCTGCATTAACATCATCATTTTTCTATCACGCTCCAAGATAAGACCATTGAACCATTGCTCACCATCGCAAGTGTTATTATTGGAGTTCTCCGTTTCCAAAGCGTACCGACTTGCCGATTCGTGCGACCCGCCACGCTCACCACGAGCAGCGTCTGTAGAACCTGACTGTTGGTCTATCATTTGGATGTAGGTCGTAAGCATTTGGTAGTCGCTGTTAGTACCACCCTCATCGGTAAAGCGGGCAAAGACATTATTCACACCGCCTACCTTCCCGCAACGCAAAGCGGCAATGCCTTTGGCAGAGGTGTATTTCTTTGCAAAGTCCTCCACCGACATATCGCTGTCCTCCAAGACATCCAAGTCTATGATACCGAAACCTTTCGCTTGGTTCATACGGATAAACTCCATACGCATTACCAAACGGTTTATCATATCTTGTGCGGGAATAAGGTCATAGACAAGCGACTGAACTCGCCCATCTACCATAGGATAGCCGCCCAGAGCCCACGGATGGCTGCCGTGTGCGTAAGGTGATACGGCTTGATAGAGTACATGGCCACACGGGGTAAGGAAACGAACAACCCACTCGGTATCTACTCGGTACTGAAAGTCAATCGTGGCAGCGTCATTAGGGTCGCCACCAAAGACAGACATCTCGGCACGCCGACGTTCGTTCTCTACCAACACATCGTTAAGTTGGTCGATATTGATTACATACGGCTCATCCTCTAATGGGTCGGTACAAACATACACCTCGCTCTCCTCTTTGCGCCATACCTCAATAACACGATACTTGTTTGTTTCGTACGGTGTATAGAAAGAATACTTTCGCTTGCTGTTATCACGGCTGAACTGCTGATTGTTCGGATAGTTGTAACGCACCTCATCGTAGGCAGCAATCAACGCCTTACGCATAGCAGAGGTCTTTGCGAATTTAGATAGTATCTCTATCAATGAGAACTCGTGTAGCTTGCCTATAACGGAGATGTTGTCAAAGTATAGTCCGGAGGTGTTGTTGTCCCAAAACATTTTGTTAATGTTTTCGAGGTCTATATACACATCCGATAGTTTGCGTTTCTCGTCGAAGTCATAGCCGATACGATAACAGGGCAGAGCGGACAGCAGGAACTCACGATAGCCGTCTGCATTGGCTCGGTAGAGATTGTTGTTTTGATAGACATACTGCAATGCCACGCTCATCATCTCTCCGAGTTTCTGCTCATCTCTATCTCTCGCCAAAGTCAAGTCCTCTAACTTCTGTTTTTCATACACGCCTATCATCTGCCGAATACGAGAGGTAATGATGTTCATTTTGAGCGGGGTCATACCCTGCTTGATAGCGTACCGCTCCAACGAAATCATACCGCACCCTTCCGGGTCGGGGACTAAACGAGATAGTTGGTCGCCAAAGTAATAGTCGATACAAGTCTTCCGCCTATCACGAAAGTCCTGCAACGAGTAATACATACGCTCGCACTCATTAAGTAGCGCAACATTTTTGGATAGCTCCACCCTATCCTTTTCCGTTTCTTTCTGTCTGCTTTTAGCGTCAGGTAACAACGCTGACTTGGTGAACTTTTTATAGTTGTCCCGTGTGATACTTATTCGAGCCATAATCCATTCGATTATACTTATCCAACATACTCCGCAAAGTTACAGCAAATAAAAGATAATTGCGGTACATTTTGCAAGTATTTGCAGAACATACCACAATTTGTCTATCAACTTGATATTCAGTCATTCTCGCAGGTATGCGGTTACCTCGTTGCGGAACTCCTCCATGGTGCGGCAGACGGCGACCTTGTTGCCGTAGGCTTGCAGGCGGG
>CAVHKB010000247.1:0-2346 GCA_963636305.1 Prevotella sp. P5-108 | reverse complement strand
GATATGACCAATAATGATAAAGTCGGAAGCCTGCGAATATCTATTGATGAAAAAACTGTCACTTTCATAACCTATTTTGACTATGCGGAACTTACCGATTGTATCAATGTATTCCAATATGTCAAAACCGTAGTCAATACCAAGCCCCAATTATATTCCGACTACATCTATACAACACGCAACAACACGGAAATAGGCGGCTATTACAATAACAAACAGAAAGATCTCTCTAATAAAGTGGGTATATGGTCATTGTATATTTATGTGCCAAATATATGGGATAGAACCTTCTATATTGACACAAAGAAAATTGATGAACTCATTACTATTCTGCAAGAAGCAAAGGTAACCATAGAAGACGCATTGAAACAATAGCCCTCCTCCCATGCCCCACCTAACCCATATCACACAATCGGAAGAGAGCGAAATCGCCCTCGAGTTCGCCGAGTCTATTCGAGCCGGTTTTCCCTCGCCTGCGGCTGACCACTCGGGCGAGCGGATAAACCTCGCTCGTGAACTCACTCCCAATCCCGAGACGACATTCTATGCCCACATCGAGGGCGACTCCATGCGGGACGCAGGCATTCTCGACGGCGACTTGGTTGTCGTCGACCGCAGTCTTGAGCCGAAGAACGGCGATTTTATTGTGGCGTTCATCGACGGTGAGTACACGGTGAAAGAGTTCCAACTCGACCCGAGCGGAGCGTGCGCTTGGCTCATACCGCACAATCCCGCTTTCCCCAAGATACAGGTGACTGCCGACAACAATTTCTCCGTTTGGGGTGTCGTCACATACGCCATCCATAAAACCCGCCGCTAGTGTTCGCTCTTGCCGATTGCAATAATTTCTTTGTCTCTTGCGAGCGGGTCTTTCGCCCCGACTTGGAGGGCAAGCCCGTCGTCGTCCTCTCGGGCAACGACGGCTGTGTCGTTTCCCGCTCTAACGAAGCCAAAGCCCTCGGCATACCTATGGGCGCACCGTTGTACCAACTGCGCCCGCTTGTCGAGCAGCACGGTGTCGTCTGTTTCTCCTCCAATTTTGCCCTCTATGGCGACCTCTCCGACCGCGTGATGTCTATTCTCCGCCGCCATACCGCCCGTTTCGAGCAGTACTCTATCGACGAGAGTTTCCTCAATCTCGACCATGTCCCGCCCGCCGAGCAGAAAGCCTACTGCGAACGCCTCGTGCGCACTATCCGCCGCGGGGTCGGTATCCCTATCTCTATCGGTATCGCCTCCTCCAAGACGCTCGCCAAAGTCGCTAGTAAATATGCCAAGAAATACAGCGGTTATCATGGGGTCTGTGAGATACGCACCGATGAGCAACGCTGCAAAGCCCTTTCCGCTTTCGAGGTCGGCGATGTGTGGGGCATAGGGCGGCGTGCCAAAGCCAAACTCACCGAGCGGGGCGTGCTGACCGCCTTGCAGTTCACCCAAATGCCCTCCTCCACGGTGCAGAACCTGCTCCATAAACCGGGGCTGCTCACTTGGCAGGAGTTGCACGGCGACGATGTCATCGACATCACCGAGTTGCCGCAGAAGCAGTCTGTAACCACTTCCCGCACTTTTGCTACCGCCGTCACCGACCGCACCCTTTTGGAGGAGCAGATTGCCAATTTCACCGCTCGTTGCGCCCGTCAGTTGCGTGCGCAGAATACGGTGGCAGGGCAGGTCTATGTCTATGCCCATACCTCCGTCTTCCGCACCGACATCGAGCCGCACTATCTTTCCGAACTCGTTACTTTGCCTGTTCCCACTGCCAATACCGCCGAACTGCTGCAATACGCCCTCGCCGCTTTTCGCCGTTCCTATCGGCAGGGGGTATTGTACAAGAAAGCGGGCGTCGTGCTTATGCATATCATGCCCGCTACGGCAGTCGTACCCGACCTCTTCGATACCCACGACCGGGCGAAAGACCAACGCTTGCAGCAAGCCATCGACCATCTCTCCGACCGCCTTGGCAAGCATACTATCCTCTTCGGCTCACAACTCCCCGCCGC
Source organism: Prevotella sp. P5-108 (assembly GCA_963636305.1). Classification (GTDB taxonomy): domain Bacteria; phylum Bacteroidota; class Bacteroidia; order Bacteroidales; family Paludibacteraceae; genus Colicola. The sequence goes on along the minus strand of CAVHKB010000247.1, from coordinate 346 downwards.
CAAGCCCTCTCCCGCCAAAGCAGGCGAACGGCAGACCGGCATCCCCGCCGACCAAAACCAAGCAATCGACACCTCAACCGCCACCCCGCCTATCTACAAAGCCGAGCATCGCAGCCCGCTCTATACCACCGAACTCAGCGACATCATCACCATCCACGCAACCTGATTGCGCTGTCTTTTTCCATATTCCCTAATTCCAAATTAGAAAAAGCCCCTTCCACTTTTCCTGCCCCGATAGCGCTTTTTTAGCGCAGGATAGTATCCCGCCCAAAGCGGCTCTGTCGCCCTCCCATACCGCTGCCCGAACGGCTCGCAGAGCCGCCCCACAGAAGGTCAGCGGACATGC
>CAVHKB010000246.1:0-2454 GCA_963636305.1 Prevotella sp. P5-108 | reverse complement strand
GACTGACCGTGCAAGTGAAAGACCCTGCAGGCAAACACTGCGTGGATAACAACTTGACCATCGGACAAGCCGCTCGGGGTGAGTAAGGAATACAAGGAAGCCGAAAATTGTAAAACAGAGTAGGCAATATCACAAAAAATACAGATTATGGGATTCTTCACAAAAGGCAAGAACTCGGGGTTATTAGATGACCGCCGAAAAGATGTCAAAACAGTCAAGAAAGTAATTAAAATTGCTACGCTCGGTCTTGTTGATACCACCGGCAAGAAAAAGAACTCTTCTATCTTAAGCAAGAAGAAGTGATTCGTCCGAATAAATTACTGTAACATAGTAATAATCAAATAAAACAATAACATTATGGCAAACAACATTAAATCTGCAATTTGCGGTGAGTATGTCATCGCATCCGACGAGAAGAAACACATTACCGTTTATCGCATTTTCGACAATGCGATTGGGGCTATGCGCGAAGTAGCGAAAGCGAATAACTTCGAGTACGAAGACAAATGGAATACCCGTACTTTTGGCAAAAAACTCTGCCAACAGTTTGGTGACGGGAAGAACTGCCAAGTGGGACAGTATTTCATCAATATACTCGAGAGCGGTTCGGTGGAAATCTATCGCGTCTATGACAACACCATTGCGGCACTGCGTGAGGTTGCCGGCAAGATAGGTTTTGCTTACGAGGACAGTTGGAACACACAACATTTCGGCGCAAAGTTAATCAGCGAAATTAATAAGTAATACCTCTACATTCTGCGGAATGTATGTACCTCTTCGGGCAAGCAGGATTGGGTTCCTGCTTGCTTACTATGCACAAATGTTCAATGTGTAAATAGGGAATGGGAAATGTATAAGTAATGATATGACAAGCAACAAGATAGCGAAGTTTAAGCACGAACTGGGACGGGTGTTTGACGATGACCTACGCACCAAACAATGGCAAAACATAGTCGATTACTGCATCATCGGACTGATTTTGCTATCCACCTTGGAGGTGTTTCTTTCCACTTACGACAGCATCGTCGCCCGCTACGGCACTTGGCTGCGGGTGGTGGATTACTTTACCACCATTGTTTTCACCATAGAGGTAACGCTGCGTATATGGGCTGCCGATGAGATTTCGCCCAAATACAAGGGATTCTTGGGGCGTGTGCGCTACTGCTTCTCGTTCTACGGACTGATAGACATCATCTCTACCTATCCGTTCTATCTGCATTTCTTCTTCCCCGTGCCGTATATGGCGCTCAAAGCCGTCCGTATCGCACGCCTGCTGCGCATATTCCGCTATGTGAAAGCGTTCTCTATTCTCAGTCGTGCTTTGCGCTCCAAAAAAGATGAAATGGTGGTATCGTTGGAGTTCCTGACTATCATTACGCTTATTCTCTCGTTTGTGCTATTCTTCGTGGAGCATGAGGCGCAACCCGAAGTCTATTCCAACGGCTGGACATCGGTGCTATGGTCCTTCGCACAATATATAGGCGACCCGGGTAACTTTGCCGATACACCGCCTATCACGCTCTGCGGGCGTATCATTGCTTGTGTTATCGGTATTCTGGGAATTGCCATATTCGCTGTGCCTGCGGGCTTGGTGGCTTCGGCTTTCACGGAGGTGATGGAGAAAGACGAGAAAGAACGGAAAGTTGCCCAATGGGCAGAGCGGGTGCATTTGGCTTTTGAACGCAAACAGGATCGCCCGACCGGGTATCAAATTGTGCCGCGCTATGTCTCGGTGGTGGAGATACAAGCCCGACTGGGGTTGAAAGCAGATGAGATACTCGACGCCGTTGCCGCGAGCAATGACTTGCGACTGATAAATTTGGCTAGCACACGAGCGGCAGAGGAACATCCCGAAGACTTGTTGGCAGTGGAGCATTTTGCGCTAAACACAGCGTACGGGCAGTGTATTGACAGAGGCTCACGGCTGACTATATTCTCTCCGAGCAACATCGTGGACCCTATTGTCGGTTGGTGGGCGTACTACTTGGCGGAGATAGGCGGATTCAATTTCGTGAGCCGTGAATTGGGCGAGACTCGTCCTTACCAATCGTTCTACGCCTACAATCCGGATGCACTTGCGCCCGAGCAGGCACAGTGTATGGCGGACATCAATCGATTGGCGAATACTACGGACGATTGGGTGCTGACCATTATGGCGGCATCGGGCAACCAAGAGCCTGCCTATCCGACGCAGATGCATTTTACCTACGGGGCAAGTAAGGGAGACGAAACATATAACGACCCTAATATCACCATCCACGATGTGCCAACCTTCGATGCCGTGTATCAGGAGTTCGCTGCACTGATGGAGGCGCAATACGACTTGCATTGCGACCGCCAACGCTACCACAACAACAGCGGTGTCGGACTGTTCTCCCGCCATCTGGAGCATACGCCGAATGCGTTCTGCCTGCGGGCGGCGTGGAGCGTGATTGGTTGGGATATGCGTGCCAT
>CAVHKB010000245.1:0-2493 GCA_963636305.1 Prevotella sp. P5-108 | reverse complement strand
AATTTTCTTTGCTTCGTTTCTTTTGTTCAGGCAAAAGAAATGAAGAACTTACTTCAACCAAAAACAATACCTCTTTTTTTGGAAAACAATTTTTCCAAAAAAAAATCTCCCTCCCTATTGCAAACCCACAAAAAAATTACTACCTTTGCAACGCGTTTCCGATAGAACATCCGCCTATCAACCAAACGCACCGTTTTGTAAGAGGGGTACACGATAGCATAGGCAATCCAGCACATTGGCACTATGCAATGAGAACCGATAAGGATATTCTCATACTACAATGATATACACACTGTTACAAAGGCTATACGACGGGGGTAATCCAACCTCCTCCTGTGGTCTTCGCTTGTGTTATATCTGCTCTTTGTTGCCTGTTGGCACCCGCATCGCTAACAAACATACAATATATTCATCTTTAACCCGTTTATCCTATGAAAAATCATCTCTGCTCGTTCTTCCTCTTTGCCCTCCTGCTTACCTGTAACCTGCCTGTATGGGGGGAGGCGCAAACATGGAGTCTGTCTTATTCTGATTTTAATACATCTTCTTATGCAAAAAATGATGGTTCTCATACTAAAGATGGCATTTCATATACCTCTTCCTATGTAATGCAATCTTCTAGTGTGCTTCAATTTAAGAAGAGTGCTGGCTTTCTATATAACACAACTGCAATACCTGGAAATATCACTAAAATTACTTTGAGTGATGCATCAAACTTGACAATTTATGTGGGAACTGCACAACAACCATCATCTGGAACCACAGTTATAAGTGGTAGTGCTATAAGTGGAAATTATAGTTACTTCTACATTAAATGCGGTTCATCTACAGGAAAAGCAACTAAAATCACTGTGGAATATACTCTTCCTACATATGATGTTTCGCTTACATCACCAAATGGCGTAACAATAAAATCCAACAAACCAACTGCAGCAGAGGGTGAAACAGTAACACTCTCTTATGAGGAAAACGAATGTGGCTGGTTCACTTTTTCAAAGTGGAATGTATCAAGTGGGGAAACATCTATAGAGGTAAATACAGACAATACCTTTATAATGCCTGCAGGAGCAGTTGCAGTCACAGTAGAAGGTACATTCAACCCGTGTACAACATTAGCCGCACCTACTTCCGTCGCAGTATCAGACATCATCGCTACAGGCGCAACACTCTCATGGACCGCCGTCGAAAATGCTTCATCCTATGAAATTCTCTTGATGGGTGCAGATAATTCCGAACAGACAAAAAAGGGTATTACAGAAACCTCTTATACCTTTACAGGCTTGACACCAGGCATAACCTATTATGCTTCGGTCACTGCTGTAGGCGACAACCATCATTATTGCTCCTCTGATGGAACAGATGCCGAGTTTACCACTGTGTCTGCATATAACATCAGCCTCTCTCAATCCACAGGCGGTACAATAAAGTCCGATAAGTCTGCCGCCTCAGAAGGTGAGACGGTCACTCTTACCTACACCGAAACTGCAAAGTACTACTTCGATTCATTCACGGTAAAAAATGGAGACTCCGATGTAGATGTTACATTTGATGAAACCGACAACAAATATACATTCATCATGCCAGGTGCAGCGGTAGAAGTATCGGCAACATTCAAACAAGGTACCCAACTCGCCACTCCAACCAACCTGCAAGTAACCAACATCACAACCACTTCAGCCACTATATCATTCGACGCTGTAACGAACGCCACAAAGTATTATGTAATAGTAGGTGATGATATTCTGGAAGAAATAACAGAATGTTCTTTTACGGCTACTGGTCTAACACCCGAAACAAAATATACTTACCATATTAGTGCTGAAGCCGATGGATATCGCTACTACGAAAGCAGTTCTGCAGAAGGTTCTTTCACCACGCAAGCACTGCCCAAGCATACAATCACATGGAGTACACCTGCTGGCACCACAACAACCACAGTCGTCGATGGTCAAGCGGTCGAACTACCCGCGACCGACCCTACACACTGCGGCGAACAATACACCACCTTTGTTGGTTGGTTCACCGAGTCTGCAGGCTGGGACACCAATCCCTCCACCGAACTACCCTCCACACAAGTAACTTCCTCTACCATCCCAACAACCGACGCTACATATTACGCCGTCTTCAGTGATGAGGTCAAAGGTAGTTTGTCGAAAGCCACAAGTATAGAAGATGGAGATATTGTCTTCATTGCAACATCTCTTGACGGACAAGGAGTCACTGGAAGTAATGGAAGCAAAGACGCAACTGTAAGTACTACACAGTCCGAATGGATGGCTTTTACGGTGGTGGGCAATACATCAAGTTTCAAATTGAAAAACAGTGATAGTCAGTATGTGAAATTTGCTTCATCTACTTTTTCACTTTCAAACAATGGAACAGACTTGGTTTTAGAATCAAACAGTCGTTTTTATGCAACAATAACAAGCGGCAGCAAGACCGATAGTTATTACTTGCAAATAAACCCTAATAATAGTAGTCCATTATATCGTT
>CAVHKB010000244.1:0-2498 GCA_963636305.1 Prevotella sp. P5-108 | reverse complement strand
ATAGAGTTGCGTGTTGCGCTCGTCATTCACAGGGTAGTAAGGCTCCATACCCGACTGCCACTCGGTGGAGTACTCTCGAGAGATGACGGTTTTTGGTGTGTTGTACACCGCCTGCCCGAACATCTCAAAATGCTTATGCTCAATGATACGCGTGTAAGGCACAGCGGCGTCGGTGTAGTTGATGACGGCATTCCCCTGGTAGTTGGGCGTGTTGAGTACCTCTGTCTCGAAACGCACGGTACGATACGCCAAATGCCCAAGACGGTAGTCGAAATACTCGTCTATCGAACCTGTATAAACCACTTTCTCTGCCAATGCGTCAAGCGTTTGCTTCTGCGTCAGATAGTCCGTATTGAGGCGGATGTCGCAGCCTGCTAACAGTTTGTCTATAAGCAGGTTGTATCCTCCTACGGGGATGCCTTGATAGGGGTCGTTGAAGTAGTTGTTGTCGAATACCATACGCACAGGCAGACGGCGAATGATGAACGCAGGCAATTCTGTGCAGGGGCGTCCCCACTGCTTCTCGGTGTAGCCCTTGATTAGTCGTTCGTAGATGTCTTTCCCTACCAAAGTAAGTGCTTGCTCTTCAAGATTCTTGGGTTCGCGACCGTTGAGGGCAACCAATGCTTCGGCGCGTTGCTCGTCTATCTTCGCCTGTGCTTGGGCGGGCGTAACGACGCCCCACATCTCGGCAAAGGTATTCATATTGAAGGGCAGATTATACAGTTGCCCTTGATAGTTGGCGACGGGAGAGTTGGTATAGCGGTTGAACTCCACCAACGAATTGACAAACTGCCACACACGGCGGTTGTCGGTATGGAAGATGTGCGCACCGTATTTGTGGACATGAATGCCCTCTATCTCCTCGCAATAGATGTTTCCACCAAGGTGTGCGCGGCGGTCAACGACCAAGACGCGTTTTCCCGCCAGGCGTGCGCGGTAGGCGATAGTGGCTCCGAACAAGCCGGCTCCGACGATGAGATAATCATACTGTTTCATACTTTGGGACATGGTATTATATGAATAGGGTGTGGTAAGTCTTTTGGGGTGTTATAAATGGCTTTTGCTTACGGTAGTCTTTTGGGAATCACCTATGAATCACCTAAGAATCACATAAGAATCACATAAGAATCTCATAAGAATAACATATACTTACTTCGAGGCGGTCTCGGTGCTTATCGGCGGAACAAACGGACATACAACCAACGCATGACGACATCCAACAGATGATTGAAGCGTTCCAAGCAGGGCGACCAGCGGCGGTGGTGGCGATGCCAGTAGGCGATGTAGTCTATGCGGAGCAGTTTGTTCACGGGGTAGAGGTGGGGGTGCAAGTCTAACTCCGTGCAGATGCCCGTCAGTTTGTCGTCCAGGCGCTGCAAGTCTGCGGCACGGAAATCGCTGCGCGGCATGTCGAAGAGGTAGAGTTGGTAGAGAATACGCATACGATTCTCGAAGTACTGCTTCATAAAAGCGGCACGGATAGGCGTGAGTTCCCCGCGGTGCGCACGGTAGTAGTCCAACATACTGTCAGTCACTTTCTCTATCTGCGGCAGAGACTTTATCAGCACTTCGGGCGCCATAGTCTGCCCCGCACGGTCGAGGTTGTACTGATAGACATTGAGATTCAGGAAGAGAATCGTCTGCGCATAAAAGACAGGCAGCGACGACCACTCCGTGTCGGTATAGGAAATGCCCTCCGTTTGGCGGTAGCCGATGCGGCGAAGGAGGTCGGTACGATAGGTAAGGGCGTGCATAAGAAAGAAGCGGATATACTTGTCTTTCAATACATTGTCCAAGTCGTACACCTGTCCGTAGGTATAGGGTTCGCGCCCCATGGTGTTGTAGCGCACCACTTCGCGGCTGCCGTTGGCACCGAGTTGCGTGAAGTGGGTGATGACCATATCGGCATCGTGCTTCTCGAGGCAGCACAACATCTCGTCCAGTGCCGTGGTGTCGAACCAATCGTCGGAGTCCAAGACCTTGACATACTTGCCCTTGGCAAGTGGAAGAGCCGCATTGATAGTGGAGCCGTAGTTGCCGTTGGGCTTGTCTATCACGCGCACGACATCGGGGTACTGCGCCTCGTATTGATGCCCCACCGCAGAGGAGTCGTCCTTACTGCCGTCGTTGACGACAAGGACATCGAGCAGGTCGGCGTGCAGCGCGGCAACCAAGGAGTCCAGACAACGCGGCAGGAGGGCTGCCATATTGTAGGTGGGGATGATGATGGAGAGTAGTTTCATAGTCGTTTTTGTTTGATAAATCGTAGATAGTCACCACACCTCGCAGGTGGCACAATAGCCCGTTTGCGCAAAGGCTTGGGTGATGCTTTGTGCAAAATAATGAAAGTTAGGGGCTATGACGAGAACGGAGGGCATTAGGACTTCATTGCTTCTTTCAAACATGTATCCAACTGTCCGCATATTCTGCTCCATACAAACCGCTTTCCATGTTCAACGCGTTCTTGGTAGCCTGCAGACAAATCCTTTTCGCCA
>CAVHKB010000243.1:1381-2574 GCA_963636305.1 Prevotella sp. P5-108 | reverse complement strand
CGCCTTCTGTACCCTTCGCCCCGAGGACCTCGACATCCGCTCGTGGGAAGAGTATAAGTAAGACCTCCCCCGCCCCCTCCAGAGGAGGGGAGTATAGCAGGAAAATAGTATTTAGTAACCCTACCTCTATGGCCTCTGCTTGAGATAGGAGTATGTAATTTGTAATTAATAACCATGCCTCTTAGCCCCTCCTCTGGAGGGGTTGGGGAGGTCCAAAATATCAATCATTATGAACGCACTCACTCAAACTCATTTCTCGTTTGTCGGACAAACGGGCGTGTACAACGGCAAAGTTCGCGATGTCTATTTCATCGGACAGAACTTTATCTGCATGGTGGCGACCGACCGTATCTCGGCCTTCGATGTCATTCTGCCCAAGGGCATTCCTTACAAGGGACAGATTCTCAATCAGATTGCAGCCAAGTTCCTTCGTGCCACGGAGGACATTGTTCCCAACTGGCTTATGGCAACGCCCGACCCGATGGTGTCTATCGGCTTGCGCTGCGAGGGCTATCCCGTCGAGATGATTGTGCGCGGTTACCTCTGCGGCAGCGCATGGCGTGCGTATAAATCAGGTGTGCGCGAGATATGCGGTGTCCGCCTGCCCGACGGTATGAAAGAGAACGAGAAGTTCCCCACGCCTATTATCACACCGACCACCAAGGCGGAGATCGGTACGCACGACGAGGACATTTCCAAGGAGGAGATTATAGCCCGCGGGCTGATACCCGCCGACGAGTACGAGCAGGTGGAGCGCTATACGCTGGCGTTGTTCGAGCGCGGACAGGAGATTGCCGCCAAGCACGGGCTGATATTGGTGGATACCAAGTACGAGTTCGGCAAGTATAACGGGAAGATTCTGCTCATGGACGAGGTGCATACGCCCGACTCGAGCCGTTATTTCTATGCCGACGGCTATGAGGAGCGTTTCCGTAAGGGCGAGCCGCAGCGCCAACTGTCGAAAGAGTTTGTGCGTGAGTGGCTGATGTCGGAAGGCTTCCAAGGCAAAGCTGACCAGCAAGTACCGGAGATGACAGACGAGATAGTGCGTGGCATCACCGACCGCTATATCGAACTCTACGAACACATCACCGGCGAGAAATTCGAGCAAGCCGATGCTTCACTCAGCGAAACTGCTCTCGCCGCCCGCATTGAACAAAACATCGCCGCCTATCTAAAGACCATCTAAGCGC
>CAVHKB010000243.1:0-1371 GCA_963636305.1 Prevotella sp. P5-108 | reverse complement strand
TTGGAATCATCCGGGAACCCTGATTTAATAGGGGTTGCAGCGATATAGGTGCCTAAGACAAAAATCTATGAACAATATAGGCTGTCTATTGGCATAAATCAGCCCTAATAGTCATTTTGCAGTCTGTAAAAGAGTAGTACCTTTCTAATAGTCATTTTGCAGTCTGGCTTTTGCCTCCTCCCTCATACCACCCTGAAAATTCAATTATTACGCGGCTCCCCAAGCCGCATACTACGCAATCCCCAATTTATAATGTTTAGGGGCGCAGACTTCCATTTTGCATACAATAGAAGCATTTTGGGACATACCATAGAAACACTAATGTTTCGTTTGCAAGTACTCTATAATAAACCTCTTGCGGTGCTCTATACTTAGTCCGCTATGGTTATTTAAGTTACCCTTTAAGTCCGTAAAAGTGCCCTCTATCTTATTGTTCGTATTGGGCATTCCAACGCAATTCTCGCTTTGACAAGTAAATAGATACGGCTGGTAGAAGTCTATACTGTGCACCAATGTTCGCAACCGTCTATGAAGGTAATAAGTCTTGCCATTCTTGTGCGTAACACGCTTGTTTAGGAACTCCTTGTACTGCTCTTTCCATTCGGCATATTGGGTCGTAAAATCCTCTTTACTCAAGTGTTTCATATTGCGCATAAGAAGCATCAATGCAATAGACGCTTTCATCTTCGGATTGCCTGTCAAATATCGTCTAACTATCTGTAACATATGGAATTGACACATCTGCACGGGATAGTCTTTGAAGGCTGCAAACAAGTCGTGTTTGCCATCAATAATGATACCTTTCACGAGGTAGCCTGCGCTTTCAATCATATCTACTGCGTCTGTATAGGACTTAGTGGTTTCGCTCTTGATAAACTCCATATAGAGCGCCTTTCCGGTGGCGTCATCAATGGCTAAAAGAAGTCCGCTATTGTGCCCCCCAATAGGTTGCATCCAGATGTACATAACCACTCATTTTGGATAAATCCGGTTGAGCCCATAGAATCTCTTTTTTCGACAGGATTCTTCGAATCGTGGATGTACTCATTTGGTGTTTAACGGCGATTTGCGCAGTGGTTTGTTTGGCGACAAAGTACTCTTGCCAGACAACCTCACTGGAAGGCTTGAGAGGTTTGTTTAGGAACTGTTTGCCGCAACATCTGCACTTGTAGTGTTGGATGTGATTTCTTAGACCATTTTTCTTGACATCAGAAGACTGACAATAAGGACATTTTTTGAGGTACATAAAAGCATCAATTTTTGGTTACTTTGATGCCCTCTATATACTGATTTCATCGGACTTGCGCAAGTTTTCAGACTGCAAATGACTATTAGACCACTTTTGTTCATCGATTTTTGTCTCAAGCACCT
>CAVHKB010000242.1:0-2632 GCA_963636305.1 Prevotella sp. P5-108 | reverse complement strand
GTCCTATATGCGTCCTATATAAATCGTATATAAATCCTTTGGAAGTGGTAGGAAACACAGGGGTTGACGGAGGGGAGTTTTGAGGAAACGGGAAAAGAACGGCAGGGGAGATTGTATGCACCTGTTAAAAAAATTATGGCATTTATTTGGGTAGAAGACAGATTTGCAGTATATTTGCAGACACAAGAAAAAAAATCTATATACTATGAATCTATTGTTAGTTATTCTTCTGGCTGTGGCAGGTATAGTCTTGCTGCTGTTGGAGATGTTTCTGTTGCCGGGCTTCGGTATAGCAGGCATTATGGGTTTTGTGTGCTTAGCGGGCGCAGTTGCCGCCGCATATCTATGCTTGGGTGCAGTGGCAGGTCATATCACCTTAGGGGCAGTGTTGGTATTATCAGGGCTGTCGATATACGGCTTCGTAAAGAGTAAGGCCCTTGAGAAGATGGGGTTGGACACGACCATCGACTCGAAAGTAAGTTTGGCGTCACCAGGCAAGAAGATAGAGGATTTGGAGAAGGGTGCCGAAAAGATGTACAAGAAAGCCGAAGAGAAAGAAGCAGAGGCTGACAACGAACAGGAATAATCATTTTAATTTCACTCAATATGAATATCATCAGTATCGTACTACTTGCACTTGTTGCGGTAGCCATTATCATTTTCTTCTATTATGTGCCTTTCATGCTATGGATAAACGCTCAAGTGAGCGGTGTAAAGATATCCTTAATGCAGTTATTTCTGATGCGTATCCGTAAGGTTCCTCCCACAAAGATTGTGAACTGTCTGATAGAGGCGCATAAAGCAGGGTTGCAAGATGTCAAGCGCGACGGTCTTGAGGCTCACTACCTGGCAGGAGGGCATATTGAGCGTGTAGTGCATGCCCTTGTTTCGGCGAACAAAGCAAGCATAGATTTGTCATTTCAGATGGCTACGGCAATAGACTTGGCGGGTCGTGATGTGTTTGATGCTGTACAGATGTCGGTAAATCCGAAGGTGATAGATACACCACCTGTGACAGCAGTAGCAAAGGACGGAATACAGTTGATAGCAAAGGCTCGTGTAACGGTTCGTGCGAACATCCGTCAGTTAGTGGGCGGAGCAGGTGAGGACACAGTACTTGCCCGTGTGGGTGAGGGTATTGTCAGTTCAATTGGTTCTGCCGAGAGTCATAAGATGGTGTTAGAGAATCCTGACAGTATTTCGAAGTTGGTATTAAGTAAAGGCTTGGACGAAGGGACAGCCTTTGAGATATTGAGTATAGACATAGCGGATATTGATGTAGGTAAGAACATCGGCGCACAACTTCAGATGGATCAAGCAGAGGCCGACAAGAATATAGCGCAGGCTAAAGCAGAGGAGCGTCGTGCGATGGCGATTGCCAATGAGCAGGAGATGAAAGCCAAGGCGCAAGAAGCACGAGCCAAAGTGATTGAGGCGGAGGCACTTGTTCCACAGGCTATGGCTGATGCGTTCCGCAGTGGAAACTTGGGTATAATGGATTACTACCGTATGCAGAATATCCAGGCCGACACAAGTATGCGCGAAGCAATAGGCAAGCCGAGTGACGGGAAGAAGAAATAATGCGGGTAGCCCTTTTGCAGTATCCTATAGTATGGGAAGACAAGGAGAGTAATCTTCGTCTTACCCAGCAGCGTTTAGCCACATTAGCCAATAGAGCGGATGTGGCTATGTTGCCTGAGATGTTTACTACGGGATTCTGTACTGACAAGCCCGAATTAGCAGAGGAGAACGACGGAGAGACCATTGAGTCGCTAAAGCGTTGGGCAAGAGAATATAACATAGCAATTACGGGTAGTTTTATTGCCCGTGAGGAGGGGCGTCTTTACAACAGAGGTTTCTTTATCCGTCCTGACGGCAAGACGGATTTTATTGACAAGCGGCATCTGTATGCTCACGGAGGAGAGGACAAGTTCTTTCAGAGAGGGACGCATCGGATTATCTCGGAATATAAAGGCGTCCGCTTTTGTTTGCTTGTCTGCTACGATTTGCGTTTCCCATTATGGAGTCGTAACTGCGGTGGCGATGACTATGATATATTGCTATATTGTGCGAACTGGCCGGATATACGGATACATTATTGGGATGCGTTGATACCAGCCCGTGCGACCGAGAACCAATGCGCGATATGTGGTGTGAACTGTGTAGGTGATGACGGCAACGGATTACATTATTCGGGACATTCGATAGCGTACGATACCTATTTGCACGCATTGACAGACTTTGCGGAAGATGAGGAGGGTATCCGTATAGCGGATATAGATGTGGATGCGATACATCATTTTAGGGAGCGATTGCCTTTGTGGAAAGATGTGGATAAGTTTGAGTTGTTGCAGGAGTAGGGATTAACGATATACAGAGTATGGTCGTTTGTTGACGGACGGCGGGGGGAATTAACAATTAACAATTAATAATTAATATGCAGGGTATTGTCGTGCGTATTACCACGCAGAATGCCGCACAGAGAGCCATAGCACGCTATGGCTCTACAGTGGGCATTTAATTAACAATTAATAATTAACAATTAACATGCGCGGTATGGTATAGGCACGATGACCATTTGTTGATTGTTGGAAGAATGTTCTTCATTTCTTTTGCATGAACAAAAGAAACG
>CAVHKB010000241.1:0-2638 GCA_963636305.1 Prevotella sp. P5-108 | reverse complement strand
TTGTAACTTCGTTTAGGCTAACTGTAGAGCCATAGCGTGCTATGGCTCTCAACTCTCCTTCGCAGGAAAAACAATATGTTCCCCTCATAACTCTGTAACCCCCTCAATCCATCTCTGCATGTTAATTGTTAACTGTTAATTGTTAATTGGATCTACTTTCGGCTTTGGGTCGGTGCGTCAAAAATCGAGCGAGTAATGCGAAAAGCGGAGGTACTGTTTGAGCGAAGCGAGTTGTGCCTCCGCCGCAGGACGAGTGAGTATTATTTTTGGCAACGCCCGACACACGCCGATGAATTTTCTTTGCTTCGTTTCTTTTGTTCATGCAAAAGAAATGAAGAACATTCTTCCCTCCAAAAAAGAGGTTTTGTGCAACGCTTATGCCAACTGTAGAGCCATAGCGTGCTATGGCTCTCATATCATCGTTGCATGACAGTTGTTACCTGTCACTCCTAACTCCCTTCGCCTCTCATCGGATAGGCACCACGATACTTTTGCTCACGGGAGAAAACTTCGAATCACTCTCCACCGTGAACACTAAACTCGGCGAACCAGGCTGCAATGCACGGAATTCTATCGGCAATGCAAGATAATAATAACCCGTTGGCAGATTGATAACACCATTGAGCGTATCCGAACTCTCCAACATAATGGAACGCAACTCGTCAAACAGGTCTATCTGCAGATCCATATAATCCTTGTCCCACGACACCTTTCCCGATGTCAGGTTGTTGCCTAACGAACTGTAGGCCACCATACAACGGACCGTATCGCCTGTCATGATCGTGTCCAACACCAACTGTTGGCTCGAGTCTTGTATATGAAGCAACAAAGTATCCGTCGAGTTGCGGACAAACACGCTGTTGGCTATGCGAGGCGTGTAATTTTCCTCCGACTTGTCCAAACAGCCGACCATAAGAAGCATTAGAGAGAACAGAAGCAAATAACCGGATTTTTTCATAGATACTTACAGAATGAATAGGAATTGCACATACAAGGATTTTGTTGTACCTTTGCGACCGCTTGTCTGCGTAGCGAAAAGCGGACAATGCCGCCTGCACCAACCTCTCGGTCACGATGCTACCAATTAAGCATCACAGTGCGGCATATAGGACTCGAACCTACACGACTTGCGTCACCAGATCCTAAGTCTGGCGCGGCTACCAATTACGCCAATGCCGCAAATACGCCGCAAAGATACAAACAATTTTCAACCTGCACAACTCAATCAACGAAAAATGTCAGAAACTTCTATACACTATCACCGCTTCAACAATGGTATACGACTCGTCTACCAACCCATCGACTCCCCCGTTTCCTACCTCGGACTAATGGTCGGAACAGGTACACGCGACGAGAACCCTAAAGAAAACGGTATCGCTCACTTCATCGAACATACCGTCTTCAAAGGAACACATAACCTCTCTGCACGCCAAATCATCAACAAAATTGAATGTGTAGGGTGCGACCTCAATGCCTATACCACCAAAGAAGAAACCACTTTCTATGCCGCTACACTCACCTCTCACTACCAACTCGCACTCCATCTGATAGCCGATATGATCTTTCACCCCTCATTCCCACAGAAAGAACTGAACAAAGAGCGACTGGTCATCTACGACGAAATAGAATCCTACAACGACTCTCCCTCCGACCTCATCTACGACGACTTCGAGAATCTTATCTTCAACGACCACGCATTGCAAAACCCAATCTTGGGCGTACCTAAAACCCTCCGATGGCTTACCACCGACAAACTGCACAACTTCATGCAATATGCCTACAACCCCGATGCAATGGTCTTCTTCACGCTCTCCTCGCTCCCTTTCTCGATGGTGCTGAAATGGGCGGAGAAATATCTCTCCGACTGTCCCTATCCCTCTCGAACATTCACAAGGCAACCGCCTGTGCAATACGCTGCCGCTCACACCGACTTTCATAAACATACCCACCAAACTCACTGTATGCTCGGAACACTGGCATACCCTATTGGACACGACAAACAACTCGGACTCTATCTCCTTAATAATATACTTGGTGGTTCGGGCATGAATTCTCTCCTTAACCTTGCCGTAAGAGAGAAAAACGGATTGGTTTACACGATAGAGTCCAACTACACCCCTCTCTCCGACACGGGCTATTGGTCTGTCTATTTTGCTGCCGACGATACACACAAAGAGCAATGCCTCGACATCGTCCATCAACAACTGAAACGGCTCACCGACAAGCCCCTCTCAACGTCCACGCTCCATAAGTACCAAAAGCAACTGCTCGGACAGATGGCAATCATGGCAGAGAATCGAGAAAACAACGCACTCACTATGGCAAAGCAGGTACTCTATCAGAATGTCGCCACCACATGGCAGGACACCTGCCGCAAGATAGAACAACTCACGCCTGACGACCTCTTCCAAATAGCCAACGAATGTTACCTCCCCTCCAACCTCTCCCTCCTCCAATACACCTAACCTCCTCTCCCCCTCCACACCATACCCCTCATAACATCCCTGCATATTAATTGTTAATTGTTAACTGTTAATTGCTCCTCTCCATCCACCCTGCCAATCCATTCATCCCTCCACCGTGCGCTTATGCCCGCTGTAGAGCCATAGCGTGCTATGGCTCTCAACTCCCCTTCAAA
>CAVHKB010000240.1:0-2639 GCA_963636305.1 Prevotella sp. P5-108 | reverse complement strand
CACGGAAGCCGTGAACCATTTCCGCGACAACTTCCGCAAGGAGGGGTTTGTGGACGATACATTCCAAGCGTGGAAGCCCTCCAAGCGTAAGAGCAATCCCAAGCACCCTGACCAAGCCTACAACACACTCATGTCGCGGCGCAACTATCTCTACAAATCTATCAGCAAACGAATAGAGCCTGCCAAAGCCATTGTCTATACCAATGTGCCATACGCTGCAGCGCACAACGAGGGTACTACCAACGCAGGGCGCAGCCACAATGTGCGCATTCCGAAACGCCAATTTATGGGTAAATCGAAACAACTCGACAAGAAATGCCTAAAACTGATCGACGAGGAACTCAAAAAGATATTAAACAACCATTAAACCCCTTTTTACTATGAATTTATCAGCACCACAATCTATCATTATCGATGCGCTGAAATGTCGTCTGTCGGCACTCAAAGAGTTTCGGTTGATCGACGAGTACCACTCGCAGTCGGTGGGCGACGCTCCACGGCTGGCCTACCCAGCAGCACTCATCGACATCGAAGATTGCCAATACGAATCGGCAGGCGAAGGTAGCCAGTTTGCCACCGCCAGCGTGTCGGTGCGTGTGATACAGGCCAACTATTCGCAGAGCAGTCTGAAAGCCCCGCAAAAGGCAAAACCTACACTGTAACGGGCGTAGAAGTCAAGTAAGTCCCCCGCAACAGGAGGAGGTTTAATAGAGAAAGAGGCTGCTCGATTAGGGCAGCCTCTTTTCTGTGTATCCATACTCCAAATGTCCGGTTACTAAAGACATTTAGCCATCCTCCTGATATCCGGACATCCCATTATTACCGGGCTAAACTTGACAAAAATAATCAACTTTAGCCCACCAATAATTGCAGATCTCGCCAAAAAAGTGTACCTTTGCAGCCGAACTAAAAGCACGAAACATGAACATTATCGGTCGAAAGGCAGAATTACAACTCTTGGATGAATATATGCAGTCGGGCAAGTCGGAATTCATTGCCCTGTATGGGCGTCGGCGTATAGGCAAGACTTTCCTTGTAGAGGAGTATTTCAAGCACCGCTTTGCTTTTAATGTGACGGGCGTTATAGACGGCAGCCGTACAGAACAGATGGAGGTATTTTTCCAGGCACTGCAGGAGATTGGCTACACTGGCAAATACCCCAAGACCTGGATGGAGGCATTCGCTATCTTGGGTAGTCTGTTAGAGAAAAAACTGACCAAGAAACGCTGTGTTCTGTTCATCGACGAGTTGCCTTGCTTTGATACGCACAAGGCGGGATTTATTCAGGCATTTGGACATTTCTGGAACAGTTGGTGCCAGAAGCACAACGAAGTGATGCTGGTGGTATGTGGCAGTGCTACCACATGGATGGTGAAAAAACTGATTGATAATCATGGTGGTCTGCACAATCGTATTACGCACGAAATGCATTTGTGTCCGTTTACACTGCACGAGACAGAAGCGTTGCTCCAACGAAACGGCTGCAAGTGGGATAGGTTGTCCGTCCTGCAAGCCTATATGATGTTAGGTGGAATACCGTATTACCTGAATATGATACGCAAGGGCGAGAGCGTTGCACAAATGGCAGACCGTCTGTTCTTTGCTGAAAATGCGGAGATGCATCGTGAGAACGAACGCCTTTTTGCTTCCCTGTTTAAGAATCCTGCCCCTTATCTGGAGATAATCCGTGTGCTGTCGAAGAGCAAACAAGGGGCTTCGCGTGAAGAGATTAGCCTTGCTCTAAACCAACACGATAACGGACACTTGACGGAATATCTGACCAACCTGCAGAATTGCGACTTTGTGCGTTACTACTTTGTACGGACAAAGAAAGTAAAGAAAAACGACGGACTATATCAGTTAGTGGACTTCTTCAGCATCTTCCATAACACATTCCTCGTGCGTCCTATTAATGATGAGCAGTATTGGAGCCACAACCTGAAATCCACTACGGTGAATACATGGAACGGCTTGGCATTTGAGCGGGTTGCAATGGCACATATCCCGCAGATAAAGAAAGCATTAGGCATTCAGCAGATAGGTACGCAGTATTACTCGTGGCGCAGCAAGGATAGTGCAAGCGGCGCACAAATCGACTTGTTGATAGAGCGTGCCGACAGGGTCATTAACCTCTGCGAAGTGAAGTACAGCCTTTATCCGTACGCTTTGGACAAAGCAGAGAGCCTGAAAATACGCACCCGTATAGGGGATTTTGTCGCCGAAACAAGAAGCACGGAAAGCATTTTCACCACCCTCATTACCACTTATGGTCTTCGTGCGGGGGAGTACAATTCGCTTATCCAAGCCGTTATCACAATGGACGACCTCTTTGCCGAATAAGGAAACAATACCCATTATTACCGGGCGAAACTTGACAAAAATCATCAAGTTTAGCCCAGTAATAATTGCAGAATCCTCAAAAAAAAGTTTGCATTCCCAACCTCCAAAAAGTATGCGTATTCTCTAAAAAAGGTTTGCAAATTCCATTCAAAGGGTGTATCTTTGCGGTGGAATACAGAAAAAGCAAACAAAAAGCAGGACAAAGTAGTAAACATTTAGCCCAACCGGCGAAGATAGAACAAACAAGGTTCAAGACAACTTTAGAGCGAAAAAATCTTTGTAACTGATTGATATATAGT
>CAVHKB010000239.1:0-2640 GCA_963636305.1 Prevotella sp. P5-108 | reverse complement strand
TTGCCATACATCTATCAGCGGGATACCGCCACCGTAGTCGCAGTTGTTCATGCCGAGGTAGTTACGGTTGCGATAGCCCTCTCGGATAGGCAGTACCCAATCGAGGCGTGCTGCCGTGGAGGTCGGTTGCAGACTCCATACTACACTGTCGGCTGCTTGTATCTCTGTGCGACACAGTTCGTAGGCGCGTACCGTAATCGGTTTACCGCGGTTGACAAAGTAGGTATGGATATGCGTCAGACCGACATACGCCGAGTCGGGCGTTGCGGTTTGATGCTTCTCTACGATAACCCCGTTCTTATTGTAGGGGAACGAGGTTATCGTAGCCGCATCGCACTCCAACAGGTCGGTACTCACGGTATGAGAGCAACCTGTCAGCAGTGCCACAAAACCAATTACTACTAACCAACAAAACATACAGGTATGTCGCATGATGTTGTTCATTGTTTATTTGTATTCGTTACTGTTGCGATACATTGCCATAGTGCAATTGTATGCGATTGATATTTATATTCTTCGATTTCTCGATTTGAATAGAATGTCTTTTCTGTTCTTGACAGAGAGGATTAAATAGGAATCTTTTTGTGATAGGGCGTAGTGGACTCGACACCGTATAGTCAAATGGTTTGTTCCAAACCATCGCGGGTGAGGACACCCACGCCCCCAGGCTGTCGGATGTGCTACTTTATAGGTAGGTACTTAATCTGTATCATCCAATTTATCGCAACCGTAGTTATTTGTATTCGTTCAATATGCGGGCGGAGTTCTTATAGTAGATCTTTTCCAATACGGAATCGGGCAGGTAGAAAGCAGATAATGCCCAATGGTAGTTGTACTCCGGGATATAGAAGTGTTCGTCCTCTGTCTCCAAGACACGGAACATATTCCTATACATAGAAGCATCCATGCCGTTGTCCGTACCAAAGACCACTTGGTCTTGATGCGCAATAAGGAATGCGCGTGTGGCACGAGGTGTCTGTGCTGCCTCGGCTACTCGCCCTGCAATATCCACATAGAGGTTGGGGTATTTGTCCAACAGTGCGCCTAAACGGGGCAGGTCTTGGTTCATATTGAGGAAATGGCAGGCAATGAATATCGTCTGCGGGTTATCACGCAAGGCATTCTCAAAGGAAGTCATCAGTTCGTTATACCCCAAGCAACCCGCTTTGGTGGTATCGACATGCCATACCGCCGCATTGGGAAGTCCGTCGTTATACTTATCTTCGGGCAAGTACATCCAATAAGGCTCTGCGATGTGTATGGAGATAGGCATACGAAGTTCGGCACAGCGTTGGAGAAGCGGACGCATACGCACATCGTCGATATGCAAGCCTCGTCCTTCGGTGGGGCGTGCATAGAGGTCGCCCTCGCCCTTATCGCCCATCTCACCTACGCCGACAGCCCCCAAGGCATGGCAGTGTTCCAAGTAGGCAATAGCCTGCTCCGCCGAACCGTCTTGGAGCAGTTGTGTATAATCGAAGCAGCACCAAAAGCGGAAGCGGTCTTTATAGTCGGCATAGCGTTGGATATAGGTCTCAAAAGGTTCGCCTATCCACGAGCAGTGCATGACATGGGTCTCGGTAATACCACAGGCGTCC
This sequence comes from Prevotella sp. P5-108, assembly GCA_963636305.1. Taxonomy (GTDB): domain Bacteria; phylum Bacteroidota; class Bacteroidia; order Bacteroidales; family Paludibacteraceae; genus Colicola. The sequence goes on along the minus strand of CAVHKB010000239.1, from coordinate 1,042 downwards.
ATGTTCTTCACCCACTGTGCGACCTCCTCCGAGGTGGCGGCATAGTCGTGGGAGTGGATGTCGATGACGGGGTACTTCGCCTTATTGACCGTAGTAACGGGGATGTTGTTACAGTTACGGGGCTGATAGTCCTTGAGCCGCAGCGTATCAACCAAACGGGTCGGTTGGGTACTGTGGGTGGTACATGCCGCCAACGCCAATGCGGCAACGGCTATGGTGAATAGTTTTTTCATTGTCTTATTGCGTTTACAGGGTATATGTTTTATCCTTCAAATCCGAAGCGTTCACGGGCAACTCTCTCCACCGCCTCGCGGGAGATGAATGCACCCGTGCCGCCTGCCGCCGTGGTGCTGACTGCACCCGTCATATTGCCGTAGCGTTGGCAATCGATGAGGGACTTGCCTTGTACATATTGCGTAATGAATCCCGCATTGAACGAGTCGCCTGCGCCTATGGTATCGACCACTTGGGGGTTGAGCATTGCCTGCATCTCGTGGCGGTAGCCGTCGCGGCTCAGCAAGAGGGAACCTCGACTGCCTTGTTTGATAACCGCCGTTTGGATATAGGGCAATATCTTCTCCACAGCCTCCTCTTCGGTCTCGGAACGGGTCAGCGCACAGAGTTCCTTCTCGTTGGGCATGAATACGGAGACAAGCGGCAGTATGGCAGGGTAGTCTAAGTCCCATTGCTCAGTCGGATCCCACTGCGTATCGAGCGAAGTGGTGATATGGTTCTCTCGAGCGAGTTGCAGGATAGGGAGCAAGTCTTTCTTGAGCGCACTCTGCATAAAGACGGACGAGATGTGTATATGGCGCGTATTACGGAAGAGGGCGGGATTCAAGTCTTTCAGCCCCATAGCGTCCATCGCGCCTTGGTAGGTCAGGTTGGCACGGTCTTCGTCGTAACTCATGCAGATAGTTGCCCCCGTAGCATACCGATTGGTGCGAATGATATAACGGGTATCCACCTTTCTTTTGCGCAGGCTCTGCTCCACAAGTTCTCCGAACTGGTCGTTCCCGACCATGCCTGCAAACGCCACATT
>CAVHKB010000238.1:0-2645 GCA_963636305.1 Prevotella sp. P5-108 | reverse complement strand
ATTATACTCTAATCAAAAGATGACACTATGGTTTGGACATTAGAACTAGCTTCAAAAATAGAGGACGCCCCATGGCCGGCAACAAAAGAAGAATTGATTGACTATGCAACGCGTACTGGTGCTCCCGCCGAAGTACTTGAAAACTTACAAGAGTTAGAAGACGAGGACGAAGTATACGAGTCAATCGAAGATGTGTGGCCCGACTATCCAAGCAAAGAAGATTTCTTCTTTAACGAGGACGAGTATTGATTACACTAAACGGCAAGCCTTACTTCTTGCTTGCCGCAGGGGTATTGAAATGAGAAAAGGATATGTTGTTTTACTGCTTCTTGTCGTTTTTATCCATACGGTAAAGGCACAATTCGACCCAGCAATAGGACAATATATGTATATGCCAACCGCCTTTAATCCTGCAGCGGCAGGAGAAGGCGACTTGATGAAAGTGAGCGGATTACATAGAATGCAGTTTACGGGTATTAACAACGCCCCTATGACTACATACTTCTCATTCCAGTCACCTTTTATCATCGGGAAAACAGCACATGGGGCTGGCGTTAGGTTTATGAACGACCAATATGGATTGTTTACCAACCAAACATTGCATATTGCGTATGCCTATCGGCAAAAGTTAGGAAAGGGATATCTGAGTGCTGGAGTAGACTTGGGGTTTGTAAGTGTGGGCTTCAAAGGAGACAGCGTCAACCTGTCAGAGATGCAAGGTTCCACCTACCACCAATCTTCCGACGAGGTGATACCGACAGGCAAAGTGAGTGGAATGAATTTCGATATGGGATTGGGAATCTACTACACAACCAACCAATGGTTTGCAGGACTTTCCTATTCGCATGTCACCGCTCCAAAAATAGAATGGGGAGAGTACACTACTATACGCCTGCGGGGAACAATGTACATTGTGGGAGGATATAACTGGAAAATAAAACATGCACCGCAATGGGTCTTGAAACCAAGTGCAATGCTGATGACAGATTTTACCTCGTGGGACTGCAACATAACAATGATGTGCGAGTATAAGGAAAAGTACAGATGGGGACTTGCATACAGGATCGGAAATAATGTAGGGGTATTGCTGGGCATAGACATAATAACGGGACTAACTTTAGGATACACCTACGAGTTACCCACCACCAAGTTACTATTGGAGAGTTATGGTTCGCACGAGATATATTTGGCGTATGGATTCAATATCCTCAAGCCAAAGCGTGCCAACCGATATAAAAGCATAAGATATTTATAACTAATTATAACTATTATGAGACAAGCAAGCAAGTTGTCGTTATTAACACTTATCATCCTCGTCTTTATAGGCTGTAATAAGCCCGCCGGCGAACTTGTAGGCGTGGGATTAAAAGGTAACTTCAAGGAAGCAAACCCCTATGGAATGGTCTTCATCAAACAAGGGGCGTTCTTGATGGGAAGTAACACACAAACAGCCATATTCAATCAGCCTGACAACCAACTCATGGCAACCGTCAGTGCATTTTGGATGGACGAAACGGAAATAACCAACAACGAATACAAACAGTTTGTATATTGGGTGCGGGACTCTATTGCTTACACCGCTTTGATTGATGCTGGATATACCGAGTATGCCATAATCAACGAGAACGCTTACGACGAAGAAGAGTCCTATGCCATCAACTGGAAAAAGAAATTGCCATGGAATAGCCAGGACGAAGATATAAAAGAGATTATGTCTTCCTTATACTATGGAGGAAGCAACACATTCAATACCAAACTTCTGCACTACCGCTACAATTGGGTGAACTACGATGAAGCCGCAAAGAGCGAAAATCGTTACGATGTCGCAAAAGGGCGCTATCCAGAAGGCGCACATGTCAGAGTAGATACCGCTTGGGTAGACGAGTTCGGTGGAATACACGACAGCACTATTGTACGCCAACTCAGAGAACCCAACGACCTCATCACATCCATGATTATCAATGTGTATCCCGATACAATGGTATGGGTACGAGATTTCCAATACTCATATAACGAGCCGATGCTACTTAAGTACTTCTCACATACAGGCTTCTCCGACTATCCTGTAGTAGGTGTCACTTGGGATCAAGCCTATGCCTTCTGCAAATGGCGTACCGCTTATTTCGAAAACAATAGCGGTATTGACGCACAGGTATATCGGTTGCCGACAGAAGCAGAATGGGAATATGCTGCTCGTGGCGGCAGAAAAATGTCGACCTATCCATGGGGCGGCAACTATGCACGCGATGCCAAAGGATGTTTCTTGGCTAATTTCAAACCCTATAGAGGTAGTTATATGGACGATACCGGTGTAATGACTATGCGTGTGGCACAATTCCGTCCAAACGACTTCGGACTATTCGATATGGCAGGTAATGTAGCAGAATGGACTTGCTCTGCCTATAGTACTGCATCGAATGTTTATGTGAACGACCTCAATCCGATTCACCAATATATGGCGAGGAAAAACGATCCCGACATCCTGAAACGGAAAGTAGTCAAGGGAGGTAGTTGGAAAGATATATCATACTATCTGCAATGTGGCACAAGAACCTATGAGTATGAATACGAAAGTCGCTCCTATATTGGATTCAGATGCGTACGCTCATTCATTGGAGATAGATAAACACAATACACACACAACA
>CAVHKB010000237.1:0-2655 GCA_963636305.1 Prevotella sp. P5-108 | reverse complement strand
GTAGTGTTTATTGAGGTTGGCGGAGGGGAGATGATAATTAACAGTTAACAATTAACAATTAATATGCGAGGAAGAATGTAATTAATAATTAACAATTAATAATTAATATGCAACGATGTATTGAGGGGCAAAGAAAGGAGAGAGGGGAACATATTGTTCTACCTGCGAAGGAGAGTTGAGAGCCATAGCACGCAGTTAACAATTAACAATTAACAGTTAACAATTAATATGCAGGGAGGGGTTTAATTAACAGTTAACAATTAACAATTAACATGCAGGGAGGGGTGAGGGGGAAAAGAAAGGAGTACCACAGGTGGTACTCCTTCACAAACACACAACATATAAAATATCGAAAACGATATTTATTTTATTCGGTAGCGAGGGCGGGACAGCGGGGTGTGTCCGGCGATGCTTTTGGGTGGGCAGGTTGATTGTCGGTCGTTTCTTTTGGGAAGTGCAGTTTCTCGTACTCGACCGCTGCGAGAATGAATGCTCCAAAGGGTTTGCCCTCCATATAGTCCGTTATTTTACGGGTATCCTTATTGTCTGTTTCCGCCAGGTAGTAGGCAGCGGACCCGTCGCGGTCGCGGCTGAGTCCGGCGGAGGCACAAGAGGGTACCAGCAGACCATCGGTAGTGAGAAAAGTGTTGATTAGACCCTGATAGGCTTTTTCAGCGAGGGGGGTAAAGTCTTGGTCGAACAAGCCCAGACGGATGCCCTTAAGATAAGCGGCAGTGAAAATGGCAGACGCCGACGCTTCAAGGTAGTTGGGCGTTGAGCAGTGGGGCGGTACTACGCCGTTGTCGTAGGCAAGCAGTTGACACCATACGCCTTGTGGTTGTTGGCGTTGGGCAAGTCCTGTTGCCACACAGTTAAGATAGTTGCGTAAGGTATCGTAGGAGGCACAGGAGCGGGGCATCCGTTCGAGGACATCGACCAGCGCGAGGAAGTACCAACCTTCGGCTCGTCCCCAATACTCGCGTGAGACGCCATAGTGTGTGGAATGGCGGTCTAAGTCAGCCCATCCTTTGGTGAGTTCGTCGGACGGTGTGAGCGTAAAGGCGTGCCAGAGGAGTTGCTTGGAGGGGTCCCACAACTTATTCCAAGACATGATGAACTGTCGTGCGACAAGTTCCCATGCGTCGGAGGAAGACATATTGTTGAAGGTAAATCCCCGTGAGAGCAGTTCTGCCAAGAGGGCAGGACCCATGTATTGTCCGTCGAGCCACATCTGATTGGGATAGATGGACTTATGAAACCATGCACCAGCGAACTGGTCCGAGCCGCAGAACGCGCGGGATGTTTCGGGGGATACGGCATAGAGGTTGTTGTGCTGTTCGAGTCCCGACAAGGCATTGTTCTGCGCCTGAAGGCAGGAGGTATGCACCAGGTAGTCGGCAAAGACGGCGTTTGGTGCGGTGAGGTCCGCCAGAGGGAAGTACATCTTGCAAGCGTTGAGGTTGTCGAGATTGCCTCCCGTGCGTGTGTCGGCGGCATAGCGTTCGGCATAGGCACGGATGCTGTAGAACCAAGGTTTTGCCCATGCAGAGTCTTGGTAGAGCAGCACTGCCTCGAGTACACCTTTTGCCACCAAGCCAGGCACATAGTCGAACCCTCGTACGGACTCGCTTTCTGCGAGGAGTGTTCCCTCCGGGTTGTAGAGCGCGAAGCCTGCGGGTTTGGTATTGGCCTTGAAACGGGTGAGGTTGGCATCGATGACGAGGCGTGAATAGCGAACCTGCGGATTGAAGGTGCAACAGATCTGCGCCCGCATTACGGACACGAAGCACAGGAGCAGCACGGCGACAAGCAAACAGGTTCTTTTCATGCTATCGGACGAAGCGTGGAGGGTTGTTATTGGGCAGTAGCGGTATGTTTCTTGTGACGGATTATCAGGGCATAGGCACCTATCATGAGCAGCAAGAGGAAGGGAGCATCGCCTACGGGCGTACCGTTCACTCCATCGCCGCCATCCATGTCGGAATCATCGACATCGGGGTTATAAATCACACTCGGTGCTTTTGCCATCGTGGTTCCGAGGTTCGTGTTTTCGATGACGGCTATTCCGCCCCCGTTGAGCGACGACACTTGCGAGGAGAACGAACTGATGTAGCCTTTGCGTGCGATGTTGGTGGTTACGGTAGAGGAACCTCTTTGCAAGGATTTGGCAGTCAGGATATTGCCTATTGCCATGGTTGCCTGCGGCGAGTAGGTTGCATTGCCGATGGTACGGACCATATCAGGGGAAGTAGCCAGCCGGCTTGTTTTGACCGAAGCGGGTGCAAAGTCGGTATTGGCAGTGACGGTTGTTTCCCGTCTGCTGCGTGGTGAGACTGTTGCGGCGTGTGCGTGGTTGAAGCCATTGGCAGCGGCACTGACACTTGCTGCGTGTAGTCCACGGTGCAACGCCTGAGGGGTTACGACATCGCCTGCACCGAAGTTCGCCCGTGGTGTGATGGACGGACCGACGGCACTACTGTAGGAGGCTACGGCATCGCCATAGGCACACAACCGGTCGGTGTTGCCGATAAAGTCGGATTTGAGATTGTTTTGCAGTACAGGTACTCCCGCAACGGGCATTTCCACTGTGGGAACGGCAGCGGGCAGTGCATAGAGTGACGAGGAAAGTACAGTGGCTGCGAACAGGACTGTCAT
>CAVHKB010000236.1:0-2662 GCA_963636305.1 Prevotella sp. P5-108 | reverse complement strand
TCGAGATGAAGTGGAACGCCAAGAGGCAGACGACCAAGTTCCCCAACCAATTCCTTTCGACCTACCACCCCGCCCGCACCGACATCATCACCCCCGACACCTATCTCCCCTTCCTGTTATAATTCCCAACACTCCAATCCGCACCCGCCCAACCGTCATATACATATTTTTATAATCACCAATAGATTATTAACACCTGTTTTCTACCCGATACCATGCACACCGCCACCTGCAATCCAACCGATAACTATATGTCATTCTTATGACAAACTTATGTGATTCTTATGTGATTCTTATGTGATTCTTATGAGATAAAGCAATGAATATCGAACCCACCACGAACCAATTTCAACCAATCCACATAACCGTAACCACCAAAAATCGCACTGACATTATCCCTCAAACGATAATATAAATTAAGCATTATAAACCAATCATTAATCTAATACATCCTATGGCAAAAGTAATTTTAGAAGGCTCTTTTGAGTCCCTGCACGGCAAACTGAGCAAGAAATCCGACATCGTCTATCGCCGCAAATCCCCGACTGTAAGGAGCAAACGCACCATTCAAAACGGTCCACAAGAGGTATATGCCATCTCTCGCCCGCGCGACTGGAAGAACAACCCGCCACAAGGGGCTGAATTGGAAAAGATTAACCGTTTTCGAGAGGCGTGCCGACTAACCTCCGAGCAACTCAACAACCCCGAAACCCGTCCCTATTGGGAAGAACGCTTCCGTGAGCAACTTGTTCATTCCGAGCCAATTACGCCAGACGACCCCACCTCTGGCAACCGAAAAGTCTATACCCAACTCTGGGCGTACACCCGTGCCACCATTCTCCGCCAACTCCAACAGAAATCCTAAACGCCCCTCCCGCCATCGTGCATTATCCTTCCACCCCAACATAAAAAAGCCGTTCCGCTTGCACAATCGCTAAAAAAACCGTACCTTTGTTACACATTTTGAAATAAAGCATTTACAACAAACACCGCAGGCGACTATGGAACAGCAAGCCATGCAATTATTCGAGAGTAAGCAAGTGCGTATGGTATAGAACGAAGAAGAAGAAAAGTACTACTTTGCGATTGTGGATGTAGTACAGGTACTAACCAAGAGTGTAAATGCTCCTGCCTATTGGCGCAAACTAAAACAGCGCCTCAAAGCAGAGGGAAATGAAACCGTGACAAATTGTCACACTTTCAAAGCATAGCCACCCCTAAAAAAACCGACAACCATTTATGGAATCTCAAAACATAGAATACAAACAATCGTGGCACGACGAATACCTAAAGTGGGTATGTGGTTTTGCCAACGCTCAAGGCGGACGCATTTACATCGGCTTGGACGATGATGGTCATTTGGTAGGTTTGACGGACGCAAAACGATTGTCGGAAGATATTCCGAACAAGATACGAGAGCATATCGGTATCGTATGCGATGTCAATCTACTGATACAGAACGACCTACCATATATAGAAATTCTTGTTCAGCCTAGTAGTGTACCCGTCTCTCTTCGTGGGCGTTACTACTATCGCAGCGGGAGTGTAAAGAACGAACTGACAGGAACGGCACTCAATGAGTTTTTGCTGTCCAAGACAGGTAGGACATGGGACGATGTCATCGAACCGCGTGCCACAATGGACGACATAGACCCGATTGCTATTCAACGCTTTAAGGTAGAAGCGAGCAAAGGCGACCGTATGGGCGTAATTGATGGGCTGACCGATTGGGAGTTGCTCACTAAATTGCGTTTGACCGACGGCAAACAACTGAAGCGTGCAGCATTGATTCTATTCGGCAAAGACCCGGGACATTTCTATCCGAACATTGAGTTCAAGATAGGGCGTTTTGCTGACGATATAACACTCATCCACCAAGATGTAGTGGAGGGCAATCTAATGAAAATGCTTCAAGATGTTTTGGAAATACTGGAGTATAAGTATATTATCCGCAAGGTCAAAATCGAAGGCTATAGTCGAGTACAACAACGCGGAAACTATCCGCGTGTAGCACTGCGCGAGATGATACTCAATAGTCTTGTTCATCGCAGTTACCTCGGACCAATGGTGCAGATGCGTGTGTACGACGACCATATCGTGCTGTGGAACTATGGCACATTGCCTACCGAATTGACAGTGCAGCAATTGTTCGCGCCACACCCTTCATTCCCACGCAATCCGTTGATAGCCAATGCTTGTTTCCGTGCCAATATGATAGAGTCTTGGGGCAGCGGCATTCAACGCATTATCGAATCATGCCAAGCGGAGGGCTTTCCTGCACCCACTATCGAAGAGGCAATAGGTGGCATACAAACAACCCTCTGGACAACCCCACTAAATACCCCCCAGAAAAAGACAGATACCCCACCAATCAACCCCACCGATACCCCACCGATACCCCACCAATCGAGCGAAATGCTATCCTTGTCCGATAAGATACTTGCAGCAATTGGCAATGATAGTCACATTACACAAAAAGCACTTGCTAAACAATTGAATATCAGTATTTATACAATAAAAGAATACACAGCAAAACTAAAAAAAGCAGGGAAATTACAGCGTATCGGAAATGAGCGCAACGGCTATTGGCAAGTAAACAACTAAAACGAACATACCCACACAATGAATAATGCCCTCATATTTGCAGGCGGAAGCGGCAATC
>CAVHKB010000235.1:0-2746 GCA_963636305.1 Prevotella sp. P5-108 | reverse complement strand
ACATCGTTTCAGTTTTGACTATCTGTTTGCTCTTCACATCTACGGCAGGGGCTTTAGACAATTGCATACCTCGCATACGCTTTTCTTCATCGGGCATTGTACGAACGTCAGAAACGTTTGCCTCTCGCTTGGAGTGGTCGATGCTTGCGCTCTCATCCTCGTTCATACGTAAACTGCCCTCGACTTTGGCGAACTTGCGTGGGTCTACGTCGCTGAGGAGGTCTTTCATCACACGGTCGGCTACCTCCTCGGCACTGGTGTAGTGGATGTGCAGGAAGTCGCACACGTCTTTCCAGAATTTGGAGAGTGCCAACTTGACGCTTTCCAAAGCACTTATTGCCTTGGCCTTGTCGAAGATGCTGCCGTCGCCCTCTGTAATCTTCCTTACTTCCTCGCGGAGACGCTCTGCGCCACGCTTGCCAGAATACTGCGCTATCACCTCGTCGGCAATCTCGTTGTCGGTTGTTAGTTCGGGGTAGCGTTTCTTCACATCGTCCCAGATGCTCGTGCCTTTCATCAGGCTGACAACGTTCTTCCACTCCTTCGCATTGCCATTGCGGAGAGCCTCGCTCCACAGGTGGGCGTATTCGTGCACGGCGGTTTCGCTTGTGCCGATGCGTGGGTCGATGAAAATCCGTCCGCCGATTGTGAAGCCATAAGCCTCGCCGTCCGCTGTGCGGAAGAAACGCACATGGTCGAAGTCAGCACCGCTGCCGTGGTAGACCTTGTGCAGACGTGCGACATTTTCGTCTGTGGGGAAATCAGTTTCTACATCAGGATAGGAGTATTCGCCGCCGATGTCCTTTGTATGGAGTTTAACGTCAGCATCGATTACACGAACATTGCCCGACTTGTCTTTCACGATGTTGTTTCCCTGGAGGTCGGCAACGACAAACTTGCCATTGGTAAACGCAGTGCATTCTTTGTTCATTGGCTTGAAGCCCATGTGTTCCATGTAACGCACACGTTCATCTACCGACAACGGGGTGCTGTCGGCGAAGTCCACAAATGGTTGTTCGAGGAATTTGACGAATTTCCCATTCACTTCGCCATAACCTAAAATCTTGTATGGGCTATTGCGGAAGATGTGGTTAAACAGAGTTACTGAATCAATGTCAGGGCGGAATTTCTTTAGGTTGTCCTTGCCTGACGAAACCTTGATTACGTTCTTGCCGTCATTCGATTGATAGACGACGGAGTCTTTGCCACTGCCTATCGGCGTGGTGTTGTCCGTAAAGTCAGAAACACTTGTATGCCAGTTGCCAGTGGCTATTGCCCATCCTTTGAGGAGTTCTTTCTTTTTCTCCTCAATTCTTCTCTTTGCTTCTGGACGAGTGCGTTCATTCGCTGGGACTGTGCCCTCGCATATTCTGGAGAAAAGTACATCGACCGTACTCGTGCGTTCTCCTTTTCGCAATCTTCGCACCACTTCTTGTGGAAGTCGTTTAGATAGAGGTCGTCCGTATTCATTGTTAGGAGTTGATTTACTTATATAGTTATCTATCAACTGCAAAGTTACATCATCGAAATTACCTGACAAAACGCGGTCGTGGATTTCTTTCGTTTCTGCTCTGAACCGTGCAGCGGCTGCACGTCTTTCAGCCCTGGCTTCCTGCTTTGTCTTTCCCGTAAAGAAGCCTACAGCCCAATCCCAAGCATCAAGAATTTCATCTCTGCGTCGTGCAGCCTCGCTCTTTTTGCTGCGGCTCTGTTTCAGGCGTTCGTTCTCTCTGTCGAGCACACTCTGCGCCCAGTCGACATCCATACTTGTTGGTATGCCGTTTCGCTGGTTGAGCCTGTCGACAATAGCATCACGGAGCACGCGCTCATTGTGGGTCAGCGGCTCGTGCCCTTCGCGCTTGGATTGGTCGACGACTTGAGTGTATTGCCCTTCTTCAATGTTTATCCACGCCACATTCTCCAAAGGGACAGTCTTTTCATAAACCCTGCTGTTGCGTCCTCCAGCATAATCCTGCGCCTGCATTCGGGACGGAGTAACGAACACGCCATCGGCGATAGGCTTGCTACTGTAAACCTTTATCCTGCCCGACTTCAAGGCTTCGGCAAGGAGATTGTCGCCCTCGTCGGGGTAAGAACTCATCTGTTCGTCGCCATGGCGTTCCTTGTCAGCCAAAGCCTCGTCATAAGCCTCCTTGAATGTGCGGATATCCTCTACTTTCCGTATGCCTGTATGGTAGTCGTCAAGCATAGGATTGGTGCGTTGGATAATGTCCAACTGCTTTTGTTTGTGCTCGACAACATCCTCTTCGCGTTTGGAGTAGCGGATGTCGTTGTTGTCTGCATCAAACGTGCCAACGTTGTCCGTTGCACTCTTGATTTGGTTGGGTTCGGCAACTATTGCTGCATGACCAATTCCTCTTTCCGTTTCAGCGGTTACAAACACTCCATCAACGCCGTCTTCCAAGTCTATATACCCTGGCTCGTAACTCTCCGTGTATGGGTGCTTTATATTCAAAAACACTTCATAATTTTCCGAGCCACGTTCAAATCCCGTAACATAATTTTGTGCGACTGCATCGGCAAAATATATGGCGTTGCCTATTCCTTTTTTGAACTCGGTTATACCGTTCTCGTTGGTATTATGTATCATCACCAACGGTTCGCCGTTCTCATCTATAACTTTCGATGCATTCGTTTGCAGAATGGATGCGAGTTTTCTATCTTTGTACTCGTTGAGAGTAGTAGGATTAGTTCCGGGCGTTGTGCCAAAACTCTCCAATGGTTC
>CAVHKB010000234.1:0-2819 GCA_963636305.1 Prevotella sp. P5-108 | reverse complement strand
CTTCCTATATTCATCCTATATGCGTCCTATATGCGTCCTATATGCGTCCTATATAAATCGTATATAAATTCTTCGGGAAATATAGTAAACAGTAAGAAAGACAGAGGCTGCCCAAGTGGATTGAGCAGCCTCTGTTTATAGATATATTTTAAGATTAGAATGGAAGGTCGCTTCCATCGTCCATAGAATTGTCGGCAGCGTCGAACGATTGTATGTTCGTATTGGGAGCAGGTGCAGGGGACGGCGTATTAGCAGCGGCAGGTGCAGGTTGTGCAGAAGCAGCATCTCCTTTCACCACTTTCCAAGCGCGTACACTTGTGTACCAACGACCGTTGAATTCCCTACTCTCCAAATCGTAAGAGACAGTTACCAATTCGTCAATCTGACAAGCATTGTTCTTGATACGGTCTTCTCCGAAGATTTCAAAGCAAACCTTTTTAGGGTATTGCTCTTGGGTTTCGAGTACATAACTTTGCAATTGCCAAGGGTTACCCGCCTTGCTTGTTCCTTGCTGCAGCGGTAATACAGCGATGATTTTACCTGATATTTCCATAATGTTATCCTTTTATAGCGGCGATACCTGGTAATACTTTTCCTTCGATGGCTTCCAAGAGAGCGCCACCTCCAGTGGAGATGTAACTTACCTTGTCTGCCATACCGAATTTATTGATGCAGGCAACAGAGTCACCACCACCAATAAGGCTATAAGCACCTTTTTCCGTAGCCTTTGCAATAGCCTTTGCAATAGCCAGACTGCCAGCGGTAAAGTTATCGAATTCGAATACTCCCGCAGGACCATTCCAAAGAATAGTTTTGGCATTTTCAATTACTTCGGCGAAGGCTTTTTGGGTTTCTGGACCTGCATCCATCCCCTCCCAACCATCGGGTATAGCATTAGCGGAAACGATTTGTGTGTGAGCGTCATTAGAGAAGTTGTCGGCTGCTACACAATCGGTACCGAGTACCAAATTAACACCTTTAGCCTTTGCTTGGGCAATGATGTCGAGTGCTAAATCCAATTTATCGTCTTCGCAAATGGAGTTACCGATTTTACCACCTTGTGCTTTGGCGAAAGTATAGGTCATACCACCACAAAGGATGAGGTTGTCCACTTTGTCCATCAGGTTTTCGATGATGCCTATTTTGGTGGATACTTTACTACCTCCCATGATAGCAGTGAACGGGTGCTTTATATTGCTAAGGATATTATCGACTGCCTGCACTTCTTTCTCCATCAAATATCCTAACATTTTATTGTCTTTGTCGAAATAATCGGCAATAACGGCAGTTGAAGCGTGCTTGCGATGTGCAGTGCCGAACGCATCATTTACATAGCAGTCGGCATAAGAGGCTAAGGTTTTGGCAAAGGTTTTTTGCTTTTCTTTCATCTCTTTTTTTGCTGCTTCATAGGCTGGGTCTTCCTTATCAATGCCTATCGGTTTACCTTCTTCTTCGGGATAGAAACGAAGGTTTTCCAAAAGCAGTGCCTCACCTTGTTTGAGTGCTGCAACTTCGTTTGCGGCTTTTGCACAGTCGGGAGCAAATTTAACCTTTACTCCTAATAATTTTGATACAGGTTCAACAATCTGACTGAGAGACAATTTAGGATTAACTTTTCCTTTAGGTTTGCCCATGTGACTCATGATAATGAGTGAACCACCGTCGTTTAATATCTTCTTTAATGTAGGAAGTGCGCCTTTGATGCGAGTGTCGTCGGTTACTACTCCATTTTCGTTGAGAGGTACATTGAAATCAACTCTCACAATAGCCTTCTTACCAGAGAAATTGTATTGATCTATTGTCATAATACCGTTTATTTTTGTTTGGTTAAAAGTCGGTGCAAAATTACGAAATTATTTACTCATCGCAAACATTTTCTCGATGGGAATAATTGCTTTTTTGGCTATATTCTTATCCACATTTATTTCGTTTGTTTCATCACGGAGGCAGATATATAGTTTTTCAAGCGTATTCATACGCATAAAATTACATTCGTTGCAAGCACATGATTTGTCGCCTTCTGTTACATCGGGTGGTACAGGGATGAAAGTTTTATTGGGGCATGATTGAGTCATTTTGTGAATTATACCACTTTCAGTAGCGACAAGAAAAGTTGTATCTGCACTTGTAGTTGCATAATTGAGCAAGTATTTTGTACTCCCTATTACATCTGCTATTGCGATTATAGGGCCTTTGCATTCGGGATGTACCAAGACTTTTGCGTGCGGGTATTGTTGTTTGAGTTCCACTAATTTCTGCAATGAGAATTTCTCGTGTACATGACAATAACCATTCCATAGGTCCATATTTCTGCCTGTAACGCTATTTATGTAATTTCCCAAGTTCCTATCAGGACAAAACAATATCGGTTGTTCTTTGGGTAGTTGTTCCACTATTTTAAGTGCGTTGGAGGAGGTTACGACTATGTCGGTCAGTGCCTTTACCGCAGCAGAAGTATTTACATAACTAAGTACCAAATGTTTTGGGTGTTTTGTTTTCCAGTCTTTCAAGTCTTGTGCATCGCAACTTTCTGCAAGAGAACACCCAGCATTGATGTCGGGTATCAGTACTTTCTTGTCAGGACAGATGATTTTGGCTGTTTCTGCCATGAAATGTACGCCGCACAATACAATGATAGATGCGTTAGTTTCTTTCGCCTTACGAGCCAGTTCAAGACTATCACCGACAAAGTCGGCTATATCTTGTATCTCTGGTATTTGGTAGTAATGCGCCATAATGACAGCATTCTTTTCCTTTCGTAATCTATTTATCTCTTCTATCAATTTATTGGAACACATATCAACCAAACAATAATATAT
>CAVHKB010000233.1:0-2857 GCA_963636305.1 Prevotella sp. P5-108 | reverse complement strand
CTATATTTGCAATTTAGTACTCATTTACCTGAATTTAATCAAAAACTATGCCATATTGTCAATACGATTAATCGCAATAAAATTTGTGACATAATTTTGCGCTCGTTATAACCAAAAACAAAGGTATTATGAAGAATGTTGTTGTATTGGGAGACTCAATCTCCCGCGGTATTGTACTAAAAGGTGAACGCTACTCTATCATCAATGATAGTTTTGTCGAACAATGTGCCGAGTCACTTCACCTTAATGTGCAGAATTATAGTAAAATGGGTTGTACCATCACAAAAGGAGAACAAATCTTGGAACAGCACAAAGACGAAATAGCCAATGCCAATATCACGATATTGGAGTATGGAGGAAACGACTCCGATTTCTGCTGGAAAGAAATAGCCTCCGAGCCTAAACAGTCACATCAGCCTAAAACAGATCCAAAACAATTCCATAACTTGTACATTCGGCTGATTGAGCGTGTCCGTATGTTGGGCAGCAAACCTGTATTGTTCAGTCTTCCCCTCATGGACGGACAACGCTTCTTCGACTTTACCACACGCACCATGTCCTCCGTCGAAAAAGAAAATATATTCGATTGGCTCGGCGGACAGATTGAACGCATCCGCAATTATCACGATATGTACAACTTGGAGGTGTTCCATATCGCACAAGAACAGCAGGTTCCGATAGTCGATATCACTTCGCCTTTCCTTACATATAACCACGACTATACCCACTTCCTCTGTGCTGACGGCATTCATCCAAACGAAGAGGGACATCGTCTGATAGCCCAATCTGTATTGGACAATTGGCAACGATACACCATCGCCTAAACATAAAAATACCGTCCGTCGAAAAAACTTTTTGAAAAGGACTTGCGAGTTTATAAATAATGTATTACCTTTGCGTCCGCATTTTTCAATGCACTATGTAAATATAATGTTTAACTGTTTAGCGTCTGAAGAACGATGCGCACGCATTCCTGTAAGCACATCGGATGGATCGGACAACTTGTTTCCGTATGGAAGAAAACAAATCTCTCCAGAACTTCGACTGGGATGCCTACGAGAGTGGTGCTGCTGCTCAAGGACAATCAAAAGAAGAATTAACCAAGCGCTACGATGAAACGCTCAATGCTATCAAAGACAACGATGTAGTTGAGGGTACTGTCATCGCAATCAACAAACGAGAAGTCGTTGTTAATGTAGGCTACAAATCAGATGGTGTAGTGCCTGCTGCCGAGTTCCGCTACAATCCCGACCTCAAAGTAGGCGACAAAGTAGAGGTATACATCGAAAGCCAAGAAGACAAAAAAGGACAACTCGTCCTCAGTCATAAACAGGCACGCGCTGCTCGCAGTTGGGATCGTGTAAACGAGGCTCTCAATAACGAGGAAATCGTTAAAGGCTATATCAAGTGTAAGACCAAAGGCGGTATGATTGTCGATGTATTTGGTACAGAGGCATTCCTACCGGGCAGTCAAATAGATGTGAAGCCTATTCGCGACTACGATGTATTTGTGGGCAAAACAATGGAATTCCGCGTAATCAAAATCAACCAGGAATATCGCAATGTAGTCGTTTCTCACAAGGCTCTTATCGAAGCCGAGTTGGAAGCACAAAAACGCGAAATTGTCAGCCACTTGGAGAAAGGGCAGGTTCTTGAAGGTACCGTTAAGAACATTACCAACTACGGCGTATTTATCGACCTGGGTGGTGTCGACGGTCTTATTCATATCACCGACCTCAGTTGGGGACGCGTTTCCGATCCTCACGAGATTGTATCGCTCGACCAAAAAATCAATGTCGTTATTCTTGATTTCGACGAGGAAAAGAAGCGTATCGCTCTTGGCTTGAAGCAACTCACTCCGCATCCTTGGGAAGCGTTGGACGCTAATCTCAAAGTGGGTGACCATATCAAAGGTAAAGTGGTTGTTATCGCCGACTATGGCGCATTCGTTGAAGTTGCACCTGGTGTAGAAGGCCTGATACATGTATCTGAAATGTCTTGGAGTCAGCACTTGCGTTCAGCACACGACTTCCTTAAAGTGGGCGACGAAGTAGAGGCTGTTATACTTACTCTCGACCGCGAAGAGCGTAAGATGTCTCTTGGACTCAAACAACTCAGACCCGACCCATGGGAAAATATCGAAGAGAAATATCCTGTAGGCTCCAAACATACTGCACGCGTGCGTAACTTTACCAACTTTGGTGTATTCGTCGAAATAGAAGAAGGAGTAGAAGGACTCATACATATCTCCGATTTAAGTTGGACAAAGAAAATCAAACATCCGAACGAGTTCACTCAAATAGGTTCCGAAATCGAAGTCGTTGTTCTCGATGTTGACAAAGAGAACCGTCGTCTTTCTCTCGGTCATAAGCAATTGGAAGATAATCCTTGGGACGCACTCGAGTCAACATTCGGTGTAGAAACCGTACACGAAGGAACTATCGTCGAACTTACCGACAAGGGCGCAGTAGTTGCACTTCCTTATGGTGTCGAGGGCTTCTGTGTAACCAGACACCTGCAGAAGGAAGACAAAACTCCTGCTAAGGTCGATGAAAAACTAAACTTCAAAGTCATTGAGTTCAACAAAGATGCCAAGCGTATTCTCTTGAGCCACTTGCGTACTTGGGAGGCTCCTAAAGAGCAAACTGAAGAAGCAAAGGCTAAAAAAGCAAAGAAGGAAGTACTTGCACAACCTGCTGTAGAAAAGACTACTCTTGGTGACTTGTCCGTTCTTGCCGACTTGAAGGCAGAAATGGATGCCGCTGCTCTCGAGAAGTTGGCTAAAAAGGAAGAGGCTAAAAAATCTACCAAAAAAGCCGCTGCCGCTAAAGCAAAAGAGGAGGTAAAAGAAGAGAAG
>CAVHKB010000232.1:0-2975 GCA_963636305.1 Prevotella sp. P5-108 | reverse complement strand
CGCAACCACTCAATCCGAATAGTAGTATGGCAAAGACGCAAAACATAATCAACAAGGGCATACACTGCAAGATACGGGTGTATGGCAACGGCCTTATCGAGGGCAACAACTACACTGCCTGCTTGTACTATTCGCCGAGCAAGGCGGATGGGCGTGCCGAAGTAAAGCAGACCGCCACCACCGAGCAGCAGGAAACCGCAGGCGTAACAACGGGTGTGGTGAGTTGCGTATTTGATTTCTCGCCCGAACAGACGGCTCAACTCAAAACGGGGAAAGCGATATTTGAAGTATATGATACCGAGAACAAAGAGCAAATGATGTATGACGAGAACTATGCGACAGTCCGTTCTACCTCTTTGCAAAACTAATGTATGGCAGATGTATTGGCTGACATAGAGCAATTTGAGGTAGAGATAGACGATACCGCCCCTTTCGAGTTTTCTGCGGACACCGACAACGAGTTGCAGCTCACCGCAGAGGACTATAAGGTGATTGGACTATGGGGAACGATAGGCGGCAATATCGACAATCAAAAAGACCTCATTGAACGGCTGCAAGCCATTCAGCAGCTTGCCCAAGTCGAAGCTATCTCCGACGATTTTATAAACAATTTAGCATAAAACTATTCAATTATGGCAGACACGAAAAAGTATCTCGACCAAGACGGTCTATCGACCTTTTGGGAGAAAGTAAAGACAAAGGTCGCTACCGACGCAGCAGCAGCGCAAGCGGCAGCAGAGGCAAAGGCGGCAGCCGTTGCAACCGACCTTGCGACCAACTACTACAACAAGAGTGAAGTAGATACGAAAGACTCGACTACCCTCTCCTCTGCAAAGACCTACACAGACGGAAAGATTACCGATGTAGAGAGCAAGATTACCGCTCTCGGCTCTGTAATGAACTACAAGGGTACGAAAGCCACCAAAGCCGACCTACCTACCACGGGAAACAATACGGGCGATGTATGGCACGTAACCGAAAACGCAGGCGAGTACGCTTGGGATGGTAAGGAGTGGCAGGAACTCGGCTCGAACATAGACTTGAGCGGGTATGTAACGAGTTCGGCACTGACGACCAAGTTGGCTGACTACGAAAAGAACGGCAACAAGGTTACCTCTATGTCGGCCACAAGCACCGACACGCAATATCCGAGCGCAAAGGCGGTCTATACGGCATTGAGCGGCAAGGCAAACAGCAGCCACAGTCACGCTATCTCGGATGTTACCAACTTGCAGACCACGCTTGACGGCAAAGCAGCCAAGAGCCACACACACAAGGCAGCCGATATTACCGACTTCTCGGCAAACATACCTATCACTTCGGTTAAGTTCAACGGCACGGCTCTTACCATTACGAACCAATCCGTCAATGTAGAGGCGGCTACCAAGGCGCAAGGTACATTGGCAGACAGCGCACTGCAACCCGCTGACTTTGCTGCTATCACCACCGAATACATCAACGCATTGTCGTAACCATAGGGTGTAGGAGATTGGGTTCTCCTACACTCACTCAATACTCTCACAAATGGCAAAAGAATACTTAGATAAGACGGGGCTCAACGCTCTTTGGTCGCTCATCAAGACGGCTATCAATCAGTTGGTGGAAGACACTGCCAACCACTTGAACAAGGATGGCGACACAATGGAGGGCGACATCAATATGAACGACAACGACATCACCAATGTCGATGCCCTATATATCGGCTCCCTCCACACCAAAAACGAAAATAACGAAATAAGTGTAGAGAATAATCTCGAACTAAATGGTGACAACATCAACAATGTCGGCACAATCTCTGCCTATGGCGACGGGGTTATATTCGCCGACGGTATCGATACGTCGAAAACAGGGTTCTATGTCAATGGTGAGCAGGGAACAGACGAACAATTAGTGCAGGGGGATGGTAAGTTTAGAACGATACAGACAGCATTGGAAGATGGCATATTGAATTCTAATGAAATACCAACGGGCTATGCGGTTAGGGACTATGTAGAGGAATATGCAAGGCTAAATAGTGCTGCGAAAACGCATACGCATAGTATCTCGGATGTAACTAACTTGCAGGCTACACTCAATCCTTTGTTAGTGGAGAACTTTGGTAAGGTACGCTTGATGTTTATCGAAAAAGAGGCTTACATAGTGGCAGAAGACGGTTATTTGAATAATGATGATTACATAGCCTACCTATTCCGTTGGACTAAATCCACTTATCGTTATCGTAATGGTATGACAACAAATAGGTCAAAGCATATCGGATGGATAGCACCTCAAAAGGGTGGCGATAAAATTACTTTCAGTATATCATGCACAAATCCCGATAGTGATGAAAGTGAAAGAACATTTAGGATTTTTATTCGTACAAGAGTTGGAAATTATATAAGAGCTTTTTCATTATTGACTTATTTGACGTATATACAAGTTACTGGGCAAGGTAGTAAAAATTTTTACATTGCAGATAGACGATGCGCTTTGAGAATATGGGATGTAAATAATGAATGTTGGGTGTCTGACTACTTACCATTTATGGTTAAATACAATGCAAACACGGAGGAAATGGGTATCGGTAGGTGGCATAAATAAAAAAAAGATTGAGCTACGCTCAACCTCTCAGTGTGCTACCGAGCATGGCTTCAGTGCCACTGCGCCCCCGAGCTACGCTCAAAGTCGCAGAGAAAGACGAGGGTTGCCCCTGCTCTTTCTCGAAGACAAAGGTACGACAAAATAATGGAACTGCAAAACTAATAAGCATTTTTTTTGAATAATTACCGCCTAAATGCACGACTTTGTCCGCCTCATATCGCTTTTCACGGGTATGGCACTTGGCTTTATGCTGATGTGCCTGCTCGTGGGTTGCCGCACCTGCGACTGCTATCCTACCATTGAGTATAAGGACAGCATAGTAGTCCGCTATCAGCACGATACGATACAGACCTACGAGAAAGACAGTATCTACATCCACGCCAAGGGCGACACGG
>CAVHKB010000231.1:0-2991 GCA_963636305.1 Prevotella sp. P5-108 | reverse complement strand
TAACATTCTTGTCGTTCTGCATAAGATACTGAATATCTGCGAGATTGATAGCCCCGTCGCCATTCACATCCCCTACTTCGGTTATCTCCACTTTGTAGGCAATCTTCTTCGGGTCGTCCACCGTATCGCCAAAATCCAACAGCAACTCGTTTCCCGACACAGGCGAGCCGTTGTAGCAGGTGGCAATCAGTTTGCGCAGTCCCAATGCGTTGAAATTGAGGGCAAAGTACTTAAAGAAGTTGCTCTCATACGGGTCGTCGCAGTTACAGAATACGACCTTGTCTTTGAAGTAAGGCTTGTAGTTGCGGAGTTCCTTTTCGATGTCCACCAACTGGGTATAGAACTCGTCTTTCTTTGCATCTTTGGCTTGCGCCAAGTCTTTCCGTGCCATAGATTGATAGAATTATGCAATGCTATCAATCTCGTGAACGGATAAAAAGAAAGTGAGCCTGTTTATCCGTTCGACAGGTGTCTACCAAACCCCTTCATCCAAATAAACAGACCCACGCCATAAGCGTGAGCACTGCTATTATACAAGGATGAAGATGTCGGCAAAACATCTTACTTTATTGTATTATTTCA
This sequence comes from Prevotella sp. P5-108, assembly GCA_963636305.1. Taxonomy (GTDB): domain Bacteria; phylum Bacteroidota; class Bacteroidia; order Bacteroidales; family Paludibacteraceae; genus Colicola. The sequence goes on along the minus strand of CAVHKB010000231.1, from coordinate 2,409 downwards.
GAAGTTCTAATTGTTTGGTAGACTTTGTCGAACGCGAAATAATAGCCAATGCTGTTATAAATATGTCATGTGCCGCCTATCGGCACCGGTGTTTCATACGCAATTTTTGTTCGTTTGTTGTTGTTTGCCGGTCGGGGGTACCGTAGGGTTGTGCATACGCTTACTCCCACCCGTCGAATATCTCCGGACCGTACACATTGTCCTCTTCGGGATTGTGCAATGGTGTCCATATCTGTGCGAAGAACGGGTTCTTGCGTGCTACCCTGTCCCACTGCCAGGGGCGTGCATCGGGTTCGTCTTTGTACGGCCACGGCATGCACTCTGGACACCAATGCCCTCCCAACAGCACCACGCGCGGCGAAGCCGTGAAGCGGTGTCCTTCGGCGCATTCCCATTCCAACGGTGTGTCCCAGTCGCCCTGCGTCATGGCTGCGGACAGGCATTTCCCGCCGCGGTAGGCGGCGGCTTGCTGCATATCTTCTATGGTGAACAGGCTGTGGGGTTTCTGTTCGTCGTAGCCGTGATGGAGAACAACCGCCTCATCGCTGTTGTGCGACAGGTCAATGTGTTTCCAATCGGGTATCGACCGATAGGCTTCCATGCTCCCGTAGTAGGCATGGATACGCTGTTCTTTGCGGTGTCTTATCCACCACTGCGTCCCGTGTTCGGGGGAATTTGCCAAGTGGCGCATGGCCAACTTCACGCAATGCGGAAACAACTTGGCGATACGGGTCTTCGCGGCAAACCGGATGGCGGGAGGTATGCTGTCGGATTGTGCCAATTGACGGAAATAGTCTTTCACGGGTATATTGGCACGGAAGTGCAGATAGTTCTCCAACCGGTCGCCGTCCTGATACCACATTCCATGAAAGTTACGCGTAGTGAACCAGCGGGTTTCGAATATCTGTTCCGGACGGGGGCAGCCTATCGCCTCCAACAGCAGACATTCGAACTCGTAGTTGTTGATACGGTACGCTGCACCGGAGCCGATATTGTAGTAGTTGTTCCAGAAGTCTTCGGGTACATCGTCGCGGCACACACGCTCAAGCAGCCGTCCGCTGTCCTCCACGGTCGCCCATTCGAGTACGCCCCGTATGGGGACATGAAACATGATAGGGTCATAATTCTTCAGGATAGCGGGATACAGTATGCCCGATTGCCGCAGGCTTACCCAGTGTCGGATAGGCGAATTGGTGAGGATATATTCCGCGCGGGCTTTGGTAATGCCGTAGTGGTCATAAGCCGACACGCATATCGGGTCGCCTGCACGCCCCCAGTGGAGCGGTTCACGGCGGTCGCCCATTTGCGCTACGCTGCCGATATAGACCACCTTGGGCTGCTTGTCCGACGGTTGTGCCAATACGGCATCGCGTATATAGGTTGCCGCCGTGATGTTGGTCTTGCGCGTGGCGGTCGGGCGGTAGTCGGCTTGCGGCGACACCATGCCGCCCACATGCAGCACGATGTCGCTGCCTGTAACGCCGCGCAGTACATCGTCATAGTTTGTCAGGTCGCCCCACACGATCTCCATCCGGTCTTGCAGCGGTGCCAGCAGTTTCTTATTCTTTTGGCTCGGGCGTGCCAGTATGCGCAGCCTGTATCGCTCGGGGTAGTGCAGTATCTCCTGCATACCCGCGTATCCCATCGTGCCGGTCGCACCGGTTAGAAATACAACTTTCTTCATTTGTTTTCCGTTTCTTCTGTCCGCAAAGGTACTGCTTTTTAAGCACACACGCAAAAGTCAGTCACAATGGTTAAAGAAAAACAAATCATATCCCAATAAGCCTGTTCGGAAATTTTATATCCATACGGCTACGCCGTTGGATAACATATTAGCCGCTTATCTTTTCACAAATTTTAAGTCCGACTTTAATTTTGTGCAATGATAGTATTCGGCGGGATATAAGAGAGGTTGGGGATGTTCCTGTCTTTACGCCGTTTGTACGCTTTCCTCTCGCTGCCAACTACGGTACATACATGGTAGATAAACGGTACATTGTGCTAACCACGCAATAACCTGACCGTAGGCACACAATAGGCAGATAGGAACACCCCCGACCTTTCGTTTGAGAGGTCGGGGGTGTCTGTTTGCTCTATCAAGCCCCTTCTGCTGTGGGGTTCCCGCAAGTCCCGTGGACTATTGAGCCCCTCCCTTGGAGGGGTTGGGGAGGTCATGCCCCATTATCGTATAGGTTTTGCCGTTGCGGAGGATGAGGACTTGACCGTCGATAAGTACCTTTTGCGGAGTGGTATCTGTATCGGCGGCGGTGTTATCGATTGCCGTAGCGGGGATAAACTGCGCTTCAAGCGTCAAGTCGCTTACCACCGTGAAGCGATAGGGGTTATAAGTCATACCGTTGCTCCACTGCTTGAACTCATAGCCTGCATTGGGGATCGCTTCTATTGTAA
>CAVHKB010000230.1:0-3020 GCA_963636305.1 Prevotella sp. P5-108 | reverse complement strand
GATTTATATACGATTTATATAGGACGCATATAGGACGAATATAGGATGAATATACCAAATACCTCCCAAAAACCATCCAATCACCCCGCTTCAAGCATTAACCAACAACTGCCAATTCTTAAATTATATTACCATCCGCATACCCCCAACCTATGCCCTGCCGAATATAAACCCAATAAAATTCATCTGTGTATATCCCTGAACGGTACATACAATTATTGGTGGGCTAAAGTTGATGTTTTTTATCAACTTCCGCCCACAAATAACAGAGCAACCACATCAAAACTTTTCAACGGACGCCTGCGGCGTATGGTCGTCAATTATCATAAATCCTCTCTCCAAATACGCGAAAAATTATCCCAAATAGATTCAAATATACACAGAGTAGAAACACCTTTTCAACGGACGCTACGCGTATTGTCGTCAATTATCATAAAGATGGATGTCTAGATGCCTGGGGATTCTGGATATCTGGGGTGTCTGGATATCTGGTTATCTTGGGCATTGATACAACATAAGAGGCTGCCTAACAAGTTTGCAATGTTAGACAGCCCCTTAGTCTTTGTTTAGTCCCCTCTTTGAGGGGTTTGGGGAGTCTTACTTCACCTCTACGCCTGTTACAGTGTAGGTTTTGCCGCCACGGAGGATATAGACTTGACCGTTGCGGAGGATTTTGTGCGGGGTGACAATGTCATTTGCAGAGGTGTTGCCTATTGCCATCTGAGTGTTGCTTTGGATATTGAACTCACGCCAATATATGTCGCTCTTGTAGTCGTTGACTGCCTCGGCAGGGACATAGACGGGAATAGAACGGTTGACCTCGTAGAATGTCTTCGCACGCAGGGTCGGAGGCGTGGTGGCTGCCACCCGAATCTCCTGTATCTTCCCGCAGAGCGCAAACGCATTGTCGTCTATCGAGGTAACGCTGCTCGGCAGGGTAATCTCGGACAGGTAGGTGCATCCATAGAACGCCGCATTGCCTATCTCCGTAACGCCCTCGGGGATAGTGAGGTTCTGCAACTCGTGGCAGTTGTAGAACGCCCAGTCGCCTATGCGGTGCAGCGCACAAGTAGAAGCACCGCCTGTTGTTGTGCCGTCCGTCGTTGCGTCCTCGAAGACTACCGTTTTCAGACTGCGGCAGTTCTCGAACGCACGGCTCCCTATCTCTGCCACCCCCGCGGGAATGGTAATCGATTGCAGCCACAGACATTCGGTCGCTGCCATATACGGGATTGCCGTCAGGTTAGCAGGCAGGCGCAAGGTTTGCAAGTAGTAGTTGTAGAACGCCTTTTTGGGAATGGTGATATTCGATGTTTGGCTAATATCCAGCGTCCGCAAAGTCTCGTTGTTGCGTTGGAGAACAGACAAGACATCATAGGTTATCTCGTCCCCATTGAGTTCGACATACGACATCGCAGACGGTTGTTCGTTATATGTTGCGTTTTGGAATACTGCAGCAGGCACACTGATAGAATCCAGAGCCTCCAGCCCGCTGAGCAGATTGGCGGGAATGTCCGTTACGCTGTTCGGGATAACAAGCGATTTCAGCCCTGTGCAACCGTTGAATGCCTTCTCGCCGATACTTGTTACGCTATTCGGGAGTATCAAAGAGGTCAGTTTGGAGCAACCGTAGAAGGCACTGCTTCCTATAGTCGTTACCGTATTCGGAATAGTGATAGAGGTAAGTCTTCTGCATTCACAAAATGCACAATCACCAATACTTGTTACGGTATTAGGAATGGTCATAGAGGTCAGTTCTGTGCAATAGCAAAATGCATAGTTACCTATATGCGTAATACCTTGTACTAGCACAATTTCTTCTAGGCTGTCACAGAACAGCAGCCACGGCATATTGGTTTTAGGTTGTTGTATATCAAAGTCATAGCCGTAGTAGTCATAGTCGTACATATTCCCTTTGCCGGAGATTGCGAGCGTATGCCCCGCATACTTCCAATAGAGGTTGTCGCCGCACTGTCCGGAGAATGTCTGTGCAAACTCTGCGGTAAAGGTGGTATCTTTGGTCAGCACAACCGTACGCGGGTTATTGGTATCGCCGTCGCTCCATTTGGTAAAGTTATAACCGAAATTGGCAGTGACAGTCAATGTTATCTCATCCAGGTACTCCGCTTGGTTAGGTGCGGACACCGTGCCTCTAGCCTCATCATCTGCTTGTGCTGTGATGGTGTATGTATTTTTCTCAAATACAGCAGTATAGGTTTTATTCCCTGTTACTTCTACCGTGCGCGGATTGTCGGTATTCTGATCCGTCCAACGGGCAAAATGGTAGCCGTAATTGGCGGTAGCGGTAAGGGTTACAGTGCTCAGATACTCGATTGTCTTCCCTCCACTCACACTACCACGCTCCGCATCATTGACTTTTGTGGTAACAGTGTATTGATTATAAGCAAACTCTGCCTTAAGCACCTCATCTTTGGTAACCGTTACCAAGCGCGGGTTGTCGGTTTTCCCGTCTGTCCAACGCACGAAATGGCGGTGTTCGCCATCAGGGACTGCCTTTACATTGATTTGCTGCCCCGTATTGCAATGTATCACATTCGCACTCTCGCAGCCGTCCGCATAGAGCGTCAAAGTGAGATAGTCGGCGGCATTGCACCAACCTGCTACCGCCAGAGCAATAGCACTGAGGAATAATCTTGTTTTCATTGTAGTAGTTGTTTAATTTTTCTATAATTCTTTCCATGACATAGTAGCCCGCCAAAGGAGATAAGCGACTCGTTTGAAGGCGGGATGTTTTGTTTGCTTTGTTTTATTTTAGGGCGCATCCTACGGATAGCCACACGCCCTGCGACTGTATGGAACGGCTTCACCCTTGCGCCGAGGAACTCCACCCCATGGCGGGCGGGGACGATTTGTGTCTTCCCCTCGTGCAGTGCCAGCCCGAGCGATTGCCCTACGAATAGGCGCACCTCGCTTATCAGGCTGCACAGCCATTCCCTATCGGCACTCACCACAAAGAAGTCGTCCACATACCGCCCGTAGTGTACGCAATGCAGGGTGCG
>CAVHKB010000229.1:0-3058 GCA_963636305.1 Prevotella sp. P5-108 | reverse complement strand
TCAATGGTCGGATAGCACTCACAGGTGCGGCAACCCACGAGCAGGCACATCAGCATAAAGCCGAGTGCCATACCCGTGAATAGCGATATGAGGCGGACAAAGTCGTGCATTTAGGCGGTGGGGGTTGCGTCGGTTGTGTCTTGCTCGGCAGGGTCGGGAATAGACTGCTCATCCCACTCCGCTTGCAGCTTGGCTGCCTCATCTTCCGTTATCTCCTCCCACTCGGCAGAGTCTGCCTTGGGTGCGAGTTGCGCCTCAAACGCAATCATTTTGAGCACTCGGTTTACTAACTTATGCCCACTCGTGGCTTTCAAAATTGTAAGACTAATCGTTTCCATTTCTTTTTATGATAGAGTTAATGTATAGTTCTTGGCTGCGCAAACAGTGCGTATCTTTGTCTGTCGCTCTGCAATAGTATATGCGTCAGGTATAGTGTCGTCATCATTGCGCATATTGTTGAAAGCAGTCTTTGACAATGTCAGCGCAACTGCGGTCATCTCCGTTCGGTCATACATACCTTTTGTAAATGCTAATATTGAGGAGTAACGCATAACAGGAGGACCTATATATAATGCTTGGTCGCTATAGATTGACTTGCCTGCGTCTCTCAATGCCACTATAGCTCCACTTTCTACCTCCTCTAAGGTGTGGTCTCCTATAATCGTTCTTAGAGAATAACAAGTGTCATTTCCACCGCCCACTGAACCAAAAATTGAATTGAAACTTCTAACAGCACCTGCATCCCAACTACTCAAATCGACCCATTGCAATCCCGCTGATGCCCTAAATAGCCATTGCATTGATTGGACTTTTGATGTTTTGAAATGACCTATATCAAGGCGTTTTATCACCGAACTCCAAAACGAGAATGTGGCATATAGCGATGTTATATTCGTTGTATCCCAATCTTTGACATCAATACTTTGTAGCTTTTGGCACGCGTTGAACATTAGTGCAAGGCTTGTCATATTTGAGATGTCAATCATCTCCGTTGGTATATGTTTAACTTTTTGATTTTCGAAGTAAATGCCTGTTGGTTTTATTTTTTGAACTACATTCACATCATTAAAATCTACCTCCAACTCTGCCGTTGCGCCAAACTCTACGGCTACCTCGATAGTGGTGTATTTCTTTTCGTTTGCCATAGTGTTATGCGTTTATTGAGGTGGAACGAACGGTGGCGAAAGCGTCATCGTATTTCATTTGCTGCTGCGAGGTGGTGTCATAGACCTCGAAGATGACATTGCCCGTCTTGAGCGCAGCGGTCTGCTCGGGCGTAAAGTCGAACACGCAGGTGGCGACCTCGGTCGTTACACCGTCTTTCTCGGTCGTTACGAGGATAGCGTCTGCCGTTGCGGTCGCACGAAAGTCGGTCTTTCGTGGGTTGTAGTACAAGCAGGCAGTGTAGTTGTTGCCCTCGATAAGCCCGTTGCCATACACCCGTATCTTGCAGTGTATGCCTTTGTTGATTATGTTTTGCGTCTTTGCCATACTAATCTTGAAAAAGTATGCGTTCTATTTTGCTATTCCGAAAAATTGTCGTACCTTTGCAGTCGAGGGGTTTGATTTGTATCTTTCTGCTGATGTTTGATTGGTATCTCCCATCTTGAAGCCGATTTAGTATCGGCGTTTTTTTTATGTTTTATACCTAATCCCTATAACAGTGCAACGAGACAAGACATAAGTATCTACCAGCTTTCCATTAACCCTTATACTATCTTCTCTCAAAGCAAACGGCATATAATCCGTTATCAGTACGCCATCACGCTCGATACCAATACCTAACTTTCGATTTGCTATATATAAATCTATAGTGTGCTGTTTCGCACGTGCATTATATAGGTCTTTCCCTATACTCGTATAGGTTCGTGATTCGTTTTTGTAATCCGAAGCACCGCTCTTAATTACAAAGTAATCGTATTTATCGCTATCCCATTGAGTAACCTTTTCCATAATCAAAGGCACTAATGGGTATTTCTTGCCGGGCTGATTATTAGTCGGTCTTATCCAACCTTTGCGCTTATAGTGTATTCTTCTGTTATTCGAGTTTGTTTCATTACCTCTTATGTTGCTGCTTACATAGCGAGCAAAGACGGGCTTGTCCGTATCAGCATTCAGTAATCCGACCGGTGCTACTACATAGAGGTTCTGGTCTTTTATACTTAACTGCACCTGCGAATACGAGCTTGCACTCACAATACTGTCCCTAATAGTTTTCAGCTCCGCACTCAAATCTGTTTGGTCGGAGAGCTCTCCTGAAATATCACCCCAAGCAATATCGCACTTTGGGACATCGCACCTGCAAGAGCAGGTGTCTTTTTTGCTGCAATAGGCACACATACGAGTATCGTGTCCGTAAGGACATCCTGTTGGTATCATTGTAATACTGTTGTTTTCTTGTTTTCAAATTCATCCGCAAAGGTCTTGGCTGCGTTAGGGTCGCCCAATATCTCCTCTACATACGAAGCGCACCGAAGCACGATAAAGTCCTCGATGTACGACTGCACATTCTCGGCAGCTATATGGCTGTCGATATAATACAACACAACCGGCAGTGTGAATACGCTCGTGGTACATCCACAACCACAGCCTGCCGGGTAGGAATAGAGTTCGAGTTCGGAAGTGTCGGGCGAATAGACCACTACAGGCTTGCAACAACCGCCTCGTGTGTGGGCGTTCTGCTGCAAGAGATAGAGCGGAGAGGTAGTGGAAAGGAATGCCGTTACATCACGCTCCCAAAAGTCTGCGTCATCGTGCAAGCGGACAAGCCTCCAATACTCGTCAATGTTAGCTATATGCCCCACCCCTTTCTTGTCTATGGTAGCCGTTGTACTCCACTGCGTTACATCTCTTGCCAACAAAGTGAGCGGCAGGTTGTTCAGACAGAACCAAGCGGCTTTGTCCAAACACTCGTCAATGTACGACACGATAGGCTTGACCTCCTCGTAGTCGGGGTCGCCTGCGGCGGCAATGAACTGTGTAGGCTCATCGAACGGACTTATCTCGTCTAACTTCGCTTTGACGGCAAGTATGTAGTCGGCACGCGTCATAGATTAGG
>CAVHKB010000228.1:0-3074 GCA_963636305.1 Prevotella sp. P5-108 | reverse complement strand
CCCTCAGTCAACCAACACCCTATAAAAAATGCAAAGGGATGCCTCACGGCATCCCTTGTACTATAAAAGGTATTAGTCTGTTTAATTATTTAAGGTATAAAAGATTGTGTTATCTTGATTACGCTTGCAAAGATAATGGAACATCGTCGTATGCGCAATACTGAAAACTATGTTCTGTAACACACTTTCGTATGTTTCATAACATACTTTTATGACACCTTTCCTCAAAATATCTCTTATATATCCTTAATAATCAAACCTATAACAACAAAACAAGCAGCGTATCTTCTAATACGCTGCTTGCACAATACTTGTTTTTATCACACGCCTACCCTTATGCTTCGTCCTCTACTGCAGCCTGCGCAGCAGCAAGACGGGCTATTGGTACACGGAACGGCGAACATGATGCATAGTTCATTCCTACACGCGCGCAGAACTTAACGCTGCTCGGCTCTCCACCATGCTCTCCACATATTCCAGTGCGTAGTCCTGGACGGACTGCACGACCTTTCTCTACTGCCATCTTTATCAACTGACCTACACCGTTCTGGTCAAGAACCTGGAATGGGTCAACTTTCAATATCTTTTGTTTTAGATATACAGGCAGGAACGAGGCTATATCATCACGACTGTAACCAAAGGTCATCTGAGTCAGGTCATTCGTACCAAATGAGAAGTACTGAGCCTCTGTAGCAATTCTATCTGCGGTCAATGCTGCACGAGGTATCTCTATCATAGTGCCAATCTCATATTCCACCTCAATGCCATATTCCTCGAACACTTCTTTGGCAACGCGTTGAATAACCTCCTTCTGTTGTTGCAACTCATACAAAATACCAATCAACGGTACCATAATCTCCGGCATAGGATTCTTACCCTCTTTTTTAAGTTCGCAAGCAGCAGAAAGAATAGCACGAGTCTGCATAGCGGTTATTTCAGGGAAAGTAATACCCAAACGGCATCCACGATGACCCAACATAGGGTTGTTCTCTGCCAACGATGCAACACGCTTCTGTATCTCCTCTACACTCACTCCCATCTCTATTGCCATTCGCTCCTGACCTTGTATGTCGTGAGGTACAAACTCATGCAATGGAGGATCAAGCAAACGAATGTTTACGGGGCAGCCGTCCATAGCCTCCAATATACCCTTGAAGTCTGCTTTTTGATAGGGCAATAGTTTTGCAAGGGCTTTTTCACGGCCCTCCGCATCTTTTGCCAATATCATTTCTCGCATGGCTACAATCTTTTGGTCATCAAAAAACATGTGTTCCGTACGAGTAAGACCGATTCCTTTAGCACCAAACGAGCGTGCTACACGGGCATCATGTGGAGTGTCCGCATTTGTTCGAACCTGCAACTTTGTATATTTGTCGCACAAATCCATCAAAGTCTTGAAATCTCCCGATAATTCTGCTGCCTTGGTAGGTATTTCTCCTGCATATACTTGTCCCGTAGAACCATTCAAAGAGATATAATCACCCTCTTTGTATATAACACCTTCTATTTCTACAGTCTTGTTCTTGTAATTAACATTGATAGCGCCTGCACCCGATACACAACATTTACCCATACCTCGAGCAACAACAGCCGCATGACTGGTCATACCTCCACGAGCAGTCAATATACCTTCTGCAGCAGACATACCTGCCAAATCTTCAGGACTCGTCTCTATACGAACCATTACGACACGACGACCGTCGTTATGCCATTCTTGTGCATCATCTGCATGGAACACTATTTGACCACAGGCAGCACCAGGACTTGCGGGAAGACCTTGTGTAATAACCTTTGCTTTCTTCAGTGCTTCTTTATCGAAGACAGGATGAAGCAACTCATCTAATTTTTGGGGTTCACAACGAAGTATGGCTTCTTTCTCAGAGATGACCCCTTCGCGCATAAGATCCATTGCTATCTTAACCATAGCAGTTCCCGTACGCTTACCATTGCGGGTTTGTAGGAACCAGAGTTTACCTTCTTGTACGGTAAATTCCATATCCTGCATATCACGATAGTGGTCTTCTAATTTCTGCTGTATTGCATCTAACTCTTTGTATAGTTCGGGCATTGCTTCTTCCATACTTGGATATTTGGCGGCGCGTTCTTCTTCGCAGATGCCTTGCAGTTTCGCCCAACGACGACTGCCCTCAAGAGTAATCTGTTGCGGAGTACGGATACCTGCAACAACATCTTCTCCCTGTGCATTGACCAAGTACTCACCATTGAAGATGTTTTCTCCTGTAGCGGCATCTCGACTGAAGCACACACCTGTTGCCGATGTATCTCCCATATTGCCAAATACCATAGCCATTACACTTACGGCTGTACCCCATTCGTCGGGTATACCTTCCATTTTACGGTAGAGTATGGCTCTTTCATTCATCCAACTACGGAAGACGGCACAAATAGCACCCCACAATTGTTCAATGGGGTCGGTTGGGAAATCTTTGCCTGTTTGTTCTTTGATGGCATTTTTGAAGCGGGCTACAAGGAGTTTCAGTTCATCTACATTGAGGTCTTTGTCCAACTTGATATTACGAATAGACTTGACTTCTTCGATTATAGCCTCAAATGGGTCGATGTCTTCTTTATTGACGGGTTTCATACCGAGTACGACATCTCCGTACATCTGTACAAATCGCCGATAACTATCATAAACAAAGTGCGGATTATTGGTTTTCTTAACCATACCCTCTGCGACTACATCGTTCAAACCAAGGTTGAGGATAGTATCCATCATACCGGGCATAGAAGCACGCGCGCCAGAGCGTACGCTGACAAGTAGTGGGTTTTTAGGGTCACCGAACTTGCAGTTCATTAAGTTTTCTATGTGTTTTACGGCAGCCAATACATCGTTGTTCAGCAGTTCAACAATTTTTTCCTGACCAACTTGGTAGTATTCGTTGCAGACATCAGTAGTGATGGTGAATCCAGGAGGAACGGGAACTCCTACCAGGTTCATTTCGGCACAGTTCGCCCCTTTACCGCCTAATTGCTCGCGCATTTGCGCATTACCTTCGGCTTTACCGTTACCGAAAGTGTAAACTCGTTTTTTGTTGTCCATTGTGGTAAAA
>CAVHKB010000227.1:0-3154 GCA_963636305.1 Prevotella sp. P5-108 | reverse complement strand
GACTATTAAAGGCTGAATCTCGGGCGAATGTCGGACGAATTACCCTACCACTACCCTAGCACTACCCTACCACTACCTGTTTTTATATTGGTTTTCAATGGATTATGCATACCTGTTTTGGTACCCGAAAGCATAGAAAAAGCCCATTGCAATGGTATAAAAAGCCTATTGCAATGGTATAAGAAGCCTATTGCAATGGTACGCTACACTTAGTGCAGAGGTACAATAAGCCTACTGCAATGGTACTATATGCATTGCATAATAAACTGTGTATCGGTTGTTTAGTGGAGAATATGAGATTTTGTTTGGCGGTGTCTTAGATAGCAAAGCGGAGACCGAGGGAGAGGGAGAAATTGAACGGGCGCTGCTTATAGATACTTTGCAGCGTGGAATTGTCTCGAAAACGGTAGGTGGCGCCCGGCTCAAGATAGAGCCCCAGCCACGGCAAGCAGTTGTACTGCACACCTGCGGCAAGCGTTGCCGAGAATTGCCACGGATGCTCCGATATGCGCTCCGTGGAGGTTTGTTCCCGCTTGGCGTTCAGCACATAGTCGGTGCGACGAGTGCCGCCGACACAGTATTCCGCCATTCCCCCCACACTGCCATAGACCGACAACATGCGCCACGAATAGATGTCGCAAGTCAGGTTGAGCGGCACACCGATATAGTGCAGCGTCTGTCGCCCCGCCATATAATGGCTGTCGGAGCCGTCCTCGTAGTCGGACAGCAGGCACGAATAGACCACGCCCGTTTCCATCGCCAACCGCTTATGGAAACGAAAGGCGACACTCACCCCTGCCCGAATGGGCATATAGTGCGTATAGCGGATATGCGTGGGTAGGCCTTGGTTATAGAGCAGAATTCCCAACATCGGGTCGTCCTCCCACGACACTCCGTCTGTGCCGACTGCCGTTAGCATGGCAGCATCTCGCTGCGTTGCCGAGGAGGCATTCAGCCCGCCCGACATATACGCCGCAAGGGCAATAGCCGTGTGTTTCTGTGAGGTCTTGGATGGAGTGCTCTCTTGGTTGTCCGCCAACAAGGGCGTATCATTGGGAATGAGTCGATCTATGTTCGGGCGGCGTGGCGGGACAGTGTCCGCCTCTGTGCGTAAAGCAGATGACTCGGCGGCAACATTGGTTCCTGCCGACAGGGTTGTGTCAATCGTAATAGGCGCGGGATTCTCCTCGGGGCGTTGGCGGTCTCGAGCAGGTACATTCGGCACGGGATGAGAAATAGGAGCAGAAACGGAGGCGGCGTCTGCGAGCAGACTCTCGGGTTGGTTCGGCGTTGGTTCGGGAACGGGGCGTGCGGTGGCGTGAGCGGTAGGCTTCGATTGTGCGGTTCTGTTCTGTTGAGGAAGAAAGACGCCTACCGACACGACAAGGGTCAGTAATGCCACAGCGGCTGCCGCTTGCACATAGCGGTGACGCCACCACGGCAAGGTAAGCGGCTTGCGCTCATCTTCGTGCGGCAGGCGTGTTTCTATCGACTCCCACAGGTTGGCAGGCTCTTCTGCCTCAAAGTCTGCCATGTGGTGTTCTATATCGTCTAACCAAGGCTCTTTCATTGTTCTTCGGGTGTTTCTTGTGTCTGTTGCCATTGGCGCAAACGCATAGCCAACAGCGACTTGGCACGGTGGAGTTGGGAGGCGGAACTGCTCTCCTTGATATGCAACAAAGCGGCTATCTCGGCATGCGACTTGCCCTCTACCACATAGAGGTTGAATATCGTGCGATAGCCTGCGGGGAGGGTGCGGATTGCGTGGTGAATCACTGCCGACGGGATAGACTCGGTATCCACCTCCTCTTCGGCTATGTCGGCGCACTGCTCGCCTATCTCCTCGGTCGGTAACTGTTCGGTGCGCCGCAAGTAAAGCAATGCCTCATTTACCACAATACGCGACAACCACGCACGCAGAGAGCCTTCGCCCCGATAGGCAAACGACGGCAAAGCAGAATAGGCCTTGAGGTAACTCTCCTGAAGCACATCACGCATATCCTCGTCGTTGCTCACATAGCGGGAACAGACGCCCGTCAGATAGCGAACCGTTTGCCGATAGAGGCACTGAAACGCTGCTGCATCGCCCTCGTGCAAGCGATGCAGTAGTGTCTGTTCGTTGAGCGGTTCGGAATGAGGCATACCAAGCAACAGGCAGGGCGGTTATTCCACGCAGGCGTTCCACTCGAGGCGGGGATAGCCCTGTTTGGCTGCGGGACGCATACGGAGGTCAAAGTCGATAGACTTGTCGCCCGCCGAGGACTTCCAACGAAGGGTTAGTTTTATCTTTTTGCCCTTATCGTCTGCCGCCGCCAAGTCGTTGAGATTGAAGGCAATAAGCGCATCGCCGACACGCCCGCCCGTATCTCCGTTGGCATTGTGACGCAGTTCTACCTCATACGGATTGTCGGGGTTCGTGCCGGTCAGCAGGTTGATATAATGCACTTTCCCCGTGTTGCCCCAATAGGTACGCAGGCGCAGTGTGAGGTAGCCGTCTTCGGCGATGGTCACCCAATCACGCACAATCTCAATAGGGGCGTTCCCATAGAGAGAATCGTTCTTGCTGCCCGCCGTCGGCACCGGCTGTTTGGTGCGGATACTGTCTATCCAATTCACCTGTACATATTTCATACTATCACGCGTAGTCGGCTCGGAGTAGTTCACCAACGCACGCACCTCCTTTGTGCCAAAGGGCGGCTTTTGCAGGTTGCTTGCACGCAGCACGGTGGAGTCGTCCAACTGCATAACGAACGCACTATCCCCCATGGGGCGCACCGTCACCAACGCCGTCGGGTAAGTGAGGTTGGGTTCGCTGTTGGTACAGGCAGGAAAGAACACGAGCAGCGTTGCGCCAAGCGCAAGCCCCGCAAGCAGATAAACCGTATAGACTGCGGCTCTCCACTCAAAAGATAGGTTGTGTTTCATACGAATAAAAAAATGGTTTCTACCCGTTAAATACAGAAAGGGCAGAAACCTTGCATGCGAATGTGCATTTTTTTGTGGGAATTACCACTCGTGGGGGATTTGACGATAGTTTTGTGTTTTATTCCTCCACGAGTGGCAATATTAGGATTGTCGCATAATTGCCTCGTAATAGGGGCGAAGAAAGGCTTGTGCGCGGGTGTGTTTGGTTACTTGCTTGGTATGGTTGCCC
>CAVHKB010000226.1:0-3281 GCA_963636305.1 Prevotella sp. P5-108 | reverse complement strand
AACGATATCTCCCGCGGCGAAGGCCGCACCGTCCTCTTTGTAAGCCATAATATGGGGAGCGTACGGCGTTTGTGCAACAATGGGGTGCTATTGGAGAATGGGTGTGTCAAGTATATTGGAAATATAAATGATACAATATCAACCTATTTGAGTAACGAATTAGTACAATCGGAATATACAAATCCTGCTCCTAATCCAAAAGATAAATTGTCTTTGTTGTGGGCAAGAGTATATTCAACGGAGACCGATGGTATGTTCTATCCCACTTCTGATATATACATTGATTTTCGTGTTCGAGTATCTGAGACCATAGGTTTCTTGGTAATTGGTTTTAATTTGATAAGTTCGTATCGACACCCATTGGCTCGAGCAGACTATAATGATATGGACGGACGCCATTCTTTAGAGAAAGGAGAGTACGATTTCCATTTTAGAATACCTGCTCATACATTAAGCAATGGTGAATACAAAATCGTTTTTGATGTAGCAGAGAAAAAAGTTAGGAATTATGCGTTAGAAGATTCTATACTAACTTTCCGGGTGGATATAAACGAATCATCTAAAATAAATGCCTTTTCTGAGAACTCGGATACTAAAAGTAGCATTATCCGTCCCCTTTGGTTGAAAGGGTATGATAAACTGTGATAATTGTGTACTCTATTTTGTCGGAATCCCGAATTAGTATAATATGATGAAACATATTTTTGCTATTGTCGTAACATTTAGAGGAAAGAAATGGTATAACCGTTGCTTTGGTAGTTTAGTGCATTCTGAAATTCCGATAGATATCATAGCTGTGGATAATGCATCTAAGGACGGAAGTGTTGAGTATATTGAAAATAATTTCCCCAAAGTCATAATGTTAGCGCAAGAAGATAATCTTGGATTTGCGAGGGCAAATAATATCGGTATTCGCTATGCGTTAGATCATGGCGCAGATTATGTGTTTTTGTTGAATCAGGATGCATGGATAGAGAATAATACATTGACCGAATTATTGCATACTTTTGATGATAATGGATGTGTAGGTGTTGCATCTCCGATACATCTAAATGGGTCTTATACTGCATTGGATGTTAATTTCGCAGGGTATATGCGTTGGGAATTTGTCTCTGATGCATACTTGCAAAAAATGAAACATTATTATGAGGTGCCTTTTGTGAATGCGGCTGCATGGTTGATTTCGGAAAAGTGTTTAAGAAAGGTTGGAGGATTTGATACTCTGCTGTTTAAGCATTATGGAGAAGATAATAATTATTTACAACGGGTACAGTATCATGGTATGAAAGTGCTTGTGAATACTTGTTGTACAATATGTCACGACAGAGAGAAAAGGACAGTAAAACCTCAAGATTTAAGTTTTAATGCCAACTTGGAATACTATCTAAATAAGGTAGAAAAAGGAAATATCCAACAGCAGGTGGATGTCTTCAAAGAGATTTCGGATAGAAAAAGGAATTTATGGAAAGCGTATTTAGGACTGCATCCTAAACGCATTAAGCGTTTGAAGAGAGAAATCCTATTACTGCAAGACATAGAGTTGTCAAGAAAGTATAATATTCAAGGTGGTGAGGTTTGGTTATGATGTGTATGTGGGTAAAATAATACTCTTCGCATTAGCAATCGCCCTTATAGTACTTGCAGGACTAAAATTAGGCAAAGTCTATGTAAAATACAATCGACTGAAAGTGGAGAATGGTGTGTTGCAGGCACATTCGGATTCTTTGTATGGAGCAAATGCCCAACTTTTGAGAGCCTGGACAAATACGGTATCGAAAACAGGAGTGGAATATAATTGGGTGTTTTATGGCAATTCGATTACTCGAAATAGCGATTTCGGAAAGTATTTTGAGGACAAAAAGATATTGAATTTAGGGCTTGGGGCGGATGACTTGAAAGGAATGGCACGCCGTGCAAATATGTTAGGTCGGGTGTCGTGCGAGAAAGTATTTCTAATGGCAGGGATAAATAGTGTACAAAAACTGTCGGATAATGATTTCGTAGAGGCGTATATAGTCTTGTTGGATAGTGTCTTGACTTATGTGGAGAAGGATGACCTAATCGTTCAGAATATGTTGCCGATTAGTGCGTCTATTGAAAATGATTGTTTTAGCAACAAAAGAATAGAGACGCTCAATGAGAAGATAAGAGTCCTTTGCGCAGAGAGAAATATCCGTTATTTGGACTTATATCACTTGTATGTAGAGGATGGCGTCTTGCCGGTAGAGAAAACAATGGGCGGCGACGGGCTGCATATCAAAGCCGAAGAATACGCCCTATGGGCAGATGCAATCGCAACCGCCTGTGCAAATTAGTAACAAAACAATATACAGCCTATACCAATAGCAGTCTTCTGTATTCGTCCTAAGATATACTCCATTTCTATATATTCCACCTCTGTACTATGGTACAGTATTCTCCCTGCCAATCCCTTGTTAAGAGTGGGTTATTAGTGGGTGATTACTGGGTTATTAGTTGGTTATTACCGCGTGGTTGCTGTGTTAAATACAAATGTCGGTCGAATACACTCCCGACCAAGCTGTATCCATTCCCCATATTTTAGAAAGCAACCGCCTATATGGAAACTATGACGGAAATTCAATGTGTATTTAAGAACGCATATAAACAAGGAACTGTCGGCTTTTTTGTGGCGTTTATTGCATAACTCGTTATTTTGTAGTACCTTTGCAGCATATAGCGAACAATATCTTTTTGAACAATACAATACCAATGAGCAAAGACCAATGAGCAAAGTCCGACTATCCGACCCCGTAGAGAGCCTGCAGGGTAAAGTATCCAAGAAGGAGAGTACCATTTTTCGTCGTAAACAGTATCGTGATGAGCGGGGTCGTGTTGTAGCAAAGGGTCCTCAAGAGGCGTACATTATTGCCAATCCTCGCGACCGAAAGAAGACGCCGCCAACGCCGGCGGAGCAGCAGTCCATTGATAGGTTTGCAGAGGCGAGTCGCCGCACAACGCAGGAGATTGCACCCGACTCTCCCCGTCGTGCCTATTGGGAGCAACGCTTCCAAGCGCAACTCCGCCACCCCGAGCATACTATCCCCGACGACCCGACCTCGCCACTCCGCAAGACCTACCGCCAACTCAACACCTTTGTCCGCTCCACCATCTACCTCACTCTCTCCACCTCTGACGCCACCTCCACCCCTACTTAAATCAACCCCTCCCGCCCTAAAATCACCCTCTCCCCACACAAAATAACACCAACTACATTCCTATATCCACACAAATTTGTTTATATGACGGAAAAGCAGTACCTT
>CAVHKB010000225.1:0-3304 GCA_963636305.1 Prevotella sp. P5-108 | reverse complement strand
AACTTGCACATATCAAATATATGTTCTACTTTTGCCGTGAACTTTAACAAAACTATCCGCCTATGGCATAACCACGCACCGTAAAGGCGGTGCAACCACATACAAATAATAGCGTTATCAGCCGAACTTGACATTTTGAAACTTCGACAATTTTGAAATGTAATACGAATCAAGCAAAAGCCAACTGACGCTCACGCTCTCTGCGTGGGCTTTTGCGTAGTCAATTTGATTCGTATAGGTAGTCGAAGACCTCAAAATGTCAAAGGAAACGAACGAAAGTTCACGCTCTTTTTATACCTATACACGAACAAAAGAAACATAATCAAATAACCCATGTAAAACTGTTCTCTTATGAAAAAACTTACATCATTTCTCGTGGCACTCTTCTTCGCCACAACCGCCATCTATGCGTATAACTTCCAGGTCGGTGACTTGTACTACAACATCACAAGCAGCACTGCACCCTACACCGTCGAAGTAACCTACCAACAAGCATGGTCTTCCGATAACTACAAGGGACTAACAACAGTTACTATCCCCGCCTCCGTAACCTACAACGGCACAACCTACGCCGTAACAAGCATCGGCGACCGTGCTTTCTTGCAATGCAATAACATTACCTCTGTAACTATTCCAAATACCGTAACAAGCATCGGAAATTCTGCTTTCCAGAGTTGCACAAATCTTACATCTATCTCAATCCCTAACACCGTAACAATCGGAGAAGGTGCTTTCGACAATACTGCGTGGTACAACAGCCAGCCCGACGGAGTAGTATACATCAACAATATGTTGTACAACTACAAAGGCACTATGCCTGCAGGTACAACCATTGTTGTTCAAGAGGGTACAGTAAGTATTCCTAATAACGCATTCTATGACTGCACAGGACTTACATCCATCACTATCCCAAGCAGCATAACAAGCATTGGGCAGTATGCCTTCTACGGTTGTACTGGTCTGAATTCTGTTACTTGGAACGCCAAAAATTGTACAGGCTGGGAAAATGATTACGACTCTCCTTTCTTCTATGTCCGTAATAATATCACCTCTTTTACAATCGACACTGAAGTAGAAAGCATTCCAACAAACCTTTGCAATGGTATGAAGAACCTCACCTCTGTTACATGGAACGCAAAGAAGTGTGGCGGTTGGACTGGAAGGGTTTCTTCTCCATTCTACGATGCCCATAACAATATCACCTCTTTCACTTTCGGCAACGAAGTGGATAGCATTCCTGCCTTTCTTTGCTATCAAATGAGGAATCTCACTTCTATCACTATCCCCAATAGCGTAACAAGTATAGGAAATAGCGCATTCTCTTATTGCGAGGGTCTTACATCTGTTACTATTGGCAACAATGTAGCAAGTATAGGAAACAATGTATTCTCAGATTGCACAGGTATCACCTCTGTTACATGGAACGCCAAGAAATGTGGCGGTTGGGGTAACCGAAACTATACTAAATCCCCATTCTATTTTATCAGTAACAATATCACCTCTTTCACCTTCGGAAACGAAGTGGATAGTATTCCTGCCTTTCTTTGCTATGGAATGTCTAATCTCTCCTCTATTACTATTCCCAATAGCGTACGGTTTATTGGAACAGATGCTTTTTGTGCTTGCACGGGTCTTACCTCAATTACTATCCCTAGTAGTGTAATAAGTATTGAAAGTAGTAGTTTTGAGGCGTGTACAGGTCTAACCTCTATTGTCGTCGAAAACGCTAATACAGTATATGACAGTCGTCAAAATTGTAATGCAATTATAGAGTCCGCAACGAATACACTCATATATGGTTGTAAGGCAACCATTATCCCTAACACCATAACAAGTATCGGCAATTATGCTTTCTGGAACTGCACAGGTCTTTCCTCTATTACTATCCCAAATAGTGTAACAAGTATCGAAAATGGGGCTTTTCGTGGTTGCGAGGGTCTTACCACTATTTCTATTCCCAACAGCGTAACAAACATCGGATGGATGGCTTTCTATTATTGCACGAGTCTAACCGCAATTTCTATCCCTAACAGCGTAACGACGATTGGACACTCTGCTTTCGCAAGTTGCTATAGTCTTACCTCTATTGTGGTTGAAAACGGCAATACGGTATATGACAGTCGTGAGAATTGTAATGCTATTATCGAAACAGCAACAAATACACTCATGCAAGGTTGCAATACAACTGTAATCCCAAACAGCGTAACGAGTATTGGAATGTATGCTTTCTCCGGTTGCACAGGTCTTACCTCTATTACTATCCCAAATAGCGTAACAAGGATTGGAGATCGGGCTTTCATGAGTTGCAATGGTCTTACCTCTATCACTGTTTTGGCAACCACACCCCCAACAATAGAAGCAGATGCAGATGCTTTTCTTTATGTTCCTACTGACATCCCTGTCTATATCCCCTGCGGCACAACGGATGCCTATCAAGCCGCTGCTAATTGGAGCAGGTTCACGAACTTTATCGAAATCATCAGTTATAACCTACTCATCACAAGCCAAGACGAGGCGATGGGTACTGCTCAAATAACCAAAGAAGCAACAACTTGCGATGATAACACTGCCGTCATCGAAGCAACTGCCAACGATGGGTATCAGTTCACCCAATGGAGCGACGGCAATACCGATAATCCCCGCACAATAACAGTTGACGAAGATATAACACTCACGGCGCAGTTTGTATCTACCACTGCTATTAACAACACCTTTGTAAACACCGATACCACTCCGCAAAAGGTACTCCATGGCGGGCAGGTACTTATCCTCCGTGGCGGCAAGACCTACACCGTGACAGGCGTACAGGTTGAAGAATAAAACCATCCCCAAACCTCTTTCAACAAGAGGGAATTTCATGCGTTACGATGGGCTGCACAACAACTTGTGCAGCCCTTTGTTGTCACCACTCCCTTTGCTTTCACCACTATTTACTACATCTCCCAAAGGTTTTATATACGATTTATATAGGACGCATATAGGACGAATATAGGATGAATATAGGAAGAGCATACAAAATTCATCCCCTCCCTGCATATTAATTGTTAACTGTTAATTGTTAATTCCATAGTGGCTGTAGAACCATAGCGTGCTATGGCTCTCAACTCCCTTTCGCAGAGCAAACCCTATGTTCCCATCTAACCACACAACACCCCTCAATGCATCAATGTTATTTGGCTATTATTTGGTTGTTATTTGTTCCTTATTTATCCGTTCCTTGCCCGCTGTCTGTAACTTCGTTGATGCCAACTGTAGAGCCATAGCGTGCTATGGCTCTCGACTCCCCTTCACAGAAAAAACATTG
>CAVHKB010000224.1:0-3322 GCA_963636305.1 Prevotella sp. P5-108 | reverse complement strand
AGATACCGAGCAACACCTGCTTGAGTTTCGCGGCTTCGTCGTCGGTCAGTTCTCGTACCGGCAGAGAGGATTGTAATATGAGTTCGGCTAAATTCATAATTCGTTGTTTATGGTGTTGCGTAGTCCTTCGTCGAGGGTGTATTGCGGTTGCCAGCCTAATGCCTCAATTTTTGCGGTGTCGAATATGGCACGGCGTATCTCGGAGTAGCCTTTCTGTTCGATGGCGTCAGGAATATCGAATACAACTTGGGTGCCTGCTATGCGGGCAATCTTTTCCGCCATTTCGCGAATCGTTATGTTGCTGTTTCGGTCGGCTACATTGTACGCTTGTTTGTTTTCGCCTTTCAGCAAAACCGTTAGGATTGCACTTGCGCAGTCGGCTACATATATCCACGAACGATATTGTTCGCCTCGGCTCTTGAGTACGATGTCTTCGTGGGCGCGTGCTTTGCGAGCAAACTGCGCATAGGCACGGTTGTCGCTGTCGGTGAAATGCGGTCCGTAGGTATGGCAGGGGCGAGCAACTACAGCGTCAATTCCGTACTGTTCGGCATAGGCGACGCACAATGTCTCGGCAGCCCGTTTGGAGGTGGGGTAGCAGGAGCGCACCGACATCGGATCGATGTAGCCGCTGTCGCTCTCTTTCCACACGGCATTGTCCCCGTTGCCATATACCTCGCCCGAAGAGACATAGAGAAATCGCTCCAACCCGTGCGTGCGACCGTATTCCAACAGATTGCGTGTTCCGTTGATGTTAGTCCAAAGTGTTCCGACCGGGTCTAATGCGTAGGCATTCGGATTGGCATTGCTCGCTGCGTGGATAATATAATGAAAGTGCGTGTCGGTAGTCAGCGGAGTATTCACATCGTTTAGGACAATATGAAAATGGGGGTTGGATAGGTGTTGGGCAAAGCGTTGTGTCGCTTTCGCTTGGCTGCGCACCATCGCATAAATGTGCGCTTGGTGGGCATAGTTCAGCAACATATCCGCTATGGCACCGCCTATCAATCCGGACGCACCGGTAATCAGTATGTTTTTTCCGCTCAGTTGCTCCAACGGCAGAGCGGACAGGATGGATGGTTTCATTTTATCCAACTATCTTTTGATACATGTTTTAGGGCTTTGAACAACTCAATATCTTCGGTATTGGTCAGTTTTAGCCCATTTTTCTCGGTGCCGAGCACCAAATGTTGGTCGTTGATACCCAACCGAGCCGCCAATTCGCAAGAAGCCGCCATGTTGAGTCCCTCTTTTTCTGCTTTTTGGTGCAGGTCAAGCAGTATGCCCAATCGGAAGGTGTGTGGTGTTTGGGTGCGCACCAATTGCTCGCGTGGGATAGGGAGATAGTCCACCGTTTCGGCGGCGGAATCGTAGTGCAGGATAACCTCTTTGCACAACAAACCGGTTACAGCGTAGCCATATTGGCGGCAGGTGGTGATATTGTTTGATATGATTTCTTGCGACACCAATGGGCGCACACCGTCTTGTATCAGGACAATGGCATCGTCGTCAACGCCTGCGGCTTGCAGTCCGACAATGCCGTTGTGGATAGAGTCTTGATTGCTTTCACCGCCGAGGAAAATATATTTGAGTTTGGTGATACCAAACTGATTGGCATACGCTTGGAGAAAGGTCTCCCATCCTCGCAGACACACAACGGCAATGGCGTCAATGTCGGGGTGTTGCTGAAAAGGAAGCATTGTGTAGACAATGACAGGGCAGTCGTCGATATTCATAAACTGCTTAGGAATGTCTTGTCCCATGCGTGTCCCGCTACCTGCGGCGGTTATGAGTGCGATATTCATGATTGTATTGTGGGTGGCGATAGTGATTATTTGGGTTCTTGTGGAGTACTATTCTCGGGTAGGACTTCGGTGTCCTCAATAGGGGTGTTTTCAATTTGTTTTATCTGTTCGGCATTATAGGGAGAGAGTACTGATTTGCCTAATTCTTTTTCGAGTTGTTGGCGCGCTACCTTTGCCACTCCGCCACCGTCTTGGGCAATGTGCTTGCTCTGTTGGAGTGTCTGCGGATTGCGTTGCCTCGAGAGTTCTCTGGTGGAGGCTTCTGCCAAAGTGTTGAGTGCCACCTCCACGCCTGTCATATTGTCCCGCAGGTTTTGTTTGGTTAGTCCTTTGAAGGTCTTGTATTCCCGTGTGGTCATTCCACTCCATGCTTTCGTTAAGATGTTGGTCAGTATTGCGTAGTCTTGCTCTTTGGTTATGCCTACTCGTTTCCATTCGTCGGTTAGTGCCTTGCGCGTCATGATAGACTTCATGCGTTCATTTATCCACTCATCTGTATAGCCCTGACGGCGATAGTCCTCCACTGCCATTTGGAAAGTCAGTTCAGGGTCTATCATCTGGTCTATGCGCTTGTTGCCTACCTCTGCGAGCCATTGCTTGAGCGGCTCTGCTTTGGGCGACGGGATAGACTGAATGATACGCAGCAACTGCTCTGTGTTGGCGGCTAATGTCTTGCGCTTTTTGCCCGTTTCTGTTTGCATAACTACCTGGGGACAATTTGTCCCCAGGTACAAGCCTAATTGTTCGTCTCGTTTTCGTAGTTTTTTGAGGTAATCAGTCGGATTAACACTGTCTGTGAGGACTTTTACTACATCTACGACGGAGAAATAGTACTTTTCTTCTTCTTCGTTCCAGACCATACGCACTTGCGTACTCTCGAATAATTGCATTGCCTGCTGTTCCATAACTGCTATTGTTTGCTAGTCGGTTCTTGCCTATTGTTTGCGCTTTGGGCTTGGGCGGTCTTGGCTTGGGCGGAGAGGGCTTTGATGGTTTCTATATAATCTTCTTCTGCCGGAGAGAGGGTGCGCTCTTTGTATTTTTTGTATTCGTTCTCGGCGAACTCTTTCGCCTGCTCGAAAGATATCTTCCTTTGCCCTCCAACACGGGGCGATTGTTGGCGCGTGCCAGCATCGACCACAAAACCGCAATAGACCACGGGCGATGCGGCAAGCACATGCAGCAGGCGAATGCCGTTTGGCAAAGTATGCGTCTCGTAAAACATTCCGTTCGTTCTTGCGTAACCAATTGCAAAGATACGAAATTAGTTTGAAAGTATAAAGTGCGAAAGTGTAAAAGTCTGTAAAGTCTATAAAGTTTGTAAAGTCTATAAAGTGGAAAGTCTATAAAGTTGTTGTTGATTTGGGGATTTGGTTAGTTGGTTATTTGGTTGATTTGAAAAATTCTTAATTCGCTGCGCGCATTTTTTCTACGCTCGGCAGAGGACAGTTTTTGCTAGCGATTCTCTCCCCCTGCTGCGCAGCAGATAGGGGGAGTACCCACGCAGTGGGGGTAGG
>CAVHKB010000223.1:0-3378 GCA_963636305.1 Prevotella sp. P5-108 | reverse complement strand
TCGTTACGCTGTTGGGGATAGTGATAGAGGTAAGACCCGTGCAACCATCGAAAGCATAGCTTCCGATATGCGTTACGCTGTTGGGGATAGTGATAGAGGTAAGACTTGTGCAACCATAGAAAGCATAATCTCCAATACTCGTTACGCTGTAGGTCTTGCCTTTGTAGGTTACGGAAGCGGGGATGGTAACCGATGTGAGTCCCTTGTAGTTATTAGACGAATACCGTTGTTGGTAGGTTACTGCAACGGTGTAGGGGGCTGTGTTGCTTGTGATGTTGTAGTACAAGTCACCGGATTCGAAGTCATACGCCATGAGGGCGGTCGTGGCGCAGATGAGTGCCACAAGAAATGATGTAAGTCGTTTCATGATAAAAACATTTATTGATGATATTGTTTATTGATTTGCTTGTGTCGTTGGGTGGTTAGAAGTGATAGCCTATACGAATACAGAAAGATGACAAAGGTATGAGTTCTGTAGTGTATGTTTTTGTCTTTCTGCTATTAGCACCGACATCTGTCTTTGTTACTTTTGTTTCTTTTGCACCACCGAAGACATAGAAATGCACCCCTACACTCATGTGTTGCCAAAATATAGCACCCAAACCAAACTGATATGCACAATTTGCATAGGCTTTTGTTTTCATGGTAGTGGAACTCGTGACGTGCTTTTTGTTATAGTTAGTGTAAGTTGCGTTGAACTTGTAGTCGGTTGCCTTGCAAACTGTTAATCCGAGAGCCGTTTCTCCCCATATACCAATGTTGTTGTTAAATTCGTAGCAGTAGTTTACTCCTGCCATCATAGGGAAGTTGAGCATCTTGGGTGTAACGAGTTTGTAGGAATCGTAGCTTTTCTTGTTGAAGTTATTGTACGATGCTTTGCCCTCTTTTGTCAGTCCGTTGAACATAAGGTCGAAAGTACCGAATACGCCCAATCCTTGTACGGGCAGGTTGTATTGATACTTGACGCCTACATCGAAGCCAGGAGAAACATTAGCGTCTTTCCATTTGCCTACAGGAAATTCACCGCCGCCATATATAGAGAACCCGTTCCTTTGTGCAAAGAGCGATGTAGCAGAGATTAGTGCTACGAGGATAAATAGATTTCGTTTCATATTTCCTTGAAAAATAAGACAGACACTTGGCGTGCAGTAACAATACAAAGTGTATCCGTGTGCTATGCATGCCAAGTGTCTGTCGAACACATAAATAATTGATTCCTACTTGTTATTTCCGCTTTCCTTTCTGTGTAGGTTGTGGAGCGTTTTCTTTAGCAGGTGTAGCCGTAGTTGGCAGTACCACCGATGCAGGTGCTGCGGGTTCAGCGTAGTTGTTTACGGTTACATTGCTGTTGTTTTCGTTAGCCTTGCGCAGTTCAGGCAACATTTCGGGGTGGTTCAGCAGAATATGCTTCTCGATATTCTCCATATCCACATCTTTGAGTTGCTGAATGTCTTGTATAGCAGGACGAGGATTGGTGTAGAAACCTGCATAGCCAGTAACATAGACTTTGTAGGCGTATTGTTCTTTGGTGCGATATTCGGTGCGGAATATCGGGTCGACAATAATATCTGCTTTGCCCGATGTAACGGCTTTGTATTGTGCTTCGTTGCGTGCCTCTTGTTCGGTCATGCACCAATCGGACTCGGCAGTGATACGCTGCTTAAAGTCTACATCGATGTCTACAAGAGTCTTTGTGGCTTGTAGTTCTACACTTTTGATTTTCTCGCTACGGCTTGTGTAGGAGTAGATTGTTTGACTGCACGATGCACAAGCAAGTGCTATTGTGAGGATGAATGAAAGTTTTGCTATAGTTTTCATATTTGTTGTATTTTTATTGTTTATTGTTGTTTAGAAATTAAGTGCCAAGTTGACGCCCGTCGGTGCGACCTGGTAGTTTAGAGAGAGGTTGGGATTTTTGGCGTTTTTGAGTTCATGTGCGCCTACTGCCCAACAAGGGATACCAATAATATTGCACAATACCCCAAATGAAGCCAATATATGTGTTGAAACAAATAGATCGAACGCTCTATCGTCTTCATTAAAACCATATTTCTGTACATCATAAGCAATTCCTGTGCAAAAGGACATTGCCAAACAAGTAGTACCAATACTGAAAAAAGCCTTTCCTGCTTTTACTTTGTTTTTACTACTCTTGTATTGGTCAATTTGTTTAACAGGTTTTGTTTTGGAGGGTGTAGGTTGAACGACAAGGCTTGTTTTGGTGGTGGAAGGAGCGACTGTTGTTGTAGGAACGGGTAGTCCTAATCCGCCACTTATGATGACACTGCCTTTCACGCTATTGTCTGCGGGTTTTGATTCGGACTGGTAGTACACATCTTTGAACTCTGGGTCGGTGAGGAGTTTGTACTTCTCGATGGTTTCCATGTCGATGTTTTGCAGTTGCTGGATTTGTTCTTCGGTGGTCAATGTTTTGCGGTACTTACCAGCAAATCCGACCAACTCTGCTTTGTAGCACGGGTACCAAGGAGCCTCGTCGGTTCGTGAGAATACGGGAGAAGCCGTGTATTTCCAGATAGGTTCCACGACAAGGTCGATGCCGTACTCAAGAATGGCTTTGTGTTCTGCTTCTGCGCGTGCTGCGCTTTTAGTGATTTGCCAGCCGGATGTAGCAGTTACCCTTGTGGAGAAATCGATGTCGATTTCTGCTGCTTTTGGCTGTTCTTTGATGCGCCCTCCCTCGATGTAGCGGGAGCGTGCTGTGAACGAGTTGCTGTTAGTAACGCCACAACCCGATAGCACCAAAGTGGCGGTTGCCAGAAATAGTGCCGTCCTCAAAATGTGTCTCATAACATAACTGTTATTAGTTTTGGGAGGCGGCTCCATACCTGCCCGTGAGTACATAAAAAAGCGTGGAACCTTATCTTTGCTTATTCTCTTCTTGGAGGTTCCAGCAAGACCTTACTACAAGAATAAACAACAATGCCCACGCCGATATGCAGATATGCAGAAATGCATAAATACATACATCACGGCACTCATTGTCAGTCTTGTTTCGGGTAGTGAAATTTGCTGGATTTCCAAGAACCAAAACAAGCGTCAATAAACGCTTCAATTATTATATGCGCAGGCTTGCAGAACGGGCATTGTCTTGCGTACTCTTGTCTGTTTGATTTAACTGACAACCCTCCCCAAACTATACCCCGCAAGCCATTGCGCTGCAAAGTTAATACATTTGGTGTGGATTAGCAAATATATTTATGAATTTAATTGTTTGCGGTGGGGTGTGTTGGTCGACGGACGGCGTTGCCGTATTGACATGAATTAGTCATAAATTATGGAGCGAGAATGTAGTTTTGAGGGGAACATAGGGTTTGTCTTTTGAAGGGGAGTTGAGAGCCATAGCACGCTATGGCTCTA
>CAVHKB010000222.1:0-3436 GCA_963636305.1 Prevotella sp. P5-108 | reverse complement strand
TATGCTTTTTGTATGCTGTAGAGCCATAGCGTGCTATGGCTCTCAACTCCCCTTCAAAAGAAGAACAATATGTTCCCATCAAAACCACATAACCCCCTCTACCCAACAATTTATGTAAATCATTAATTCTTAACTATTAATTCGCCCCCTCTCTGTAATTTATGACTAATTTATGTCAATACGGCAACGCCGTCCGTCCACAAACGACCCTCACTACGCTTGATAATCTATGCATGTTAATTGTTAATTATTAATTGTTAATTCCTAATTGCTCCCTCCGCCCTACTTTTTCCCTTTTTATCATCACAAACCGTTGCCAAATCCAAAATACTTCTCTATCTTTGCAGTGTATTTCGTTCGTACATCTATGCATATTGCCATCGCTGGAAATATAGGCGCAGGAAAAACTACCCTCACCCAAATGCTTGCCAAACACTACGCTTGGGAAGCCCAATTTGAACCCGTATGCTTCAATCCCTATCTCGAAGACTACTACAACGACATTCCACGATGGTCCTTTTGTCTCGAAACCTATTTCCTTAAGGAACGCTTCAAAAATGTACTCCAAATCGCTAAAACACACAAAACAATCATACAGGACCGCTCTATCTTCGAGGGAGTATATGTCTTCGTCCAAAACAACTACGACATGGGAAACCTCTCCGACCGAGATTACAACACCTATATGGAACTCTTCCACCTTATGATGTCGCTCACTCCATATCCCGACCTCATGATATACCTGCGCAAATCTGTACCCGCACTCGTAGCACAAATTCAAAAACGAGGACGCGATTACGAACAAACCATGCAACTCGACTACCTGACAGGACTCAATCAACGGTACGACGATTTCATATTCAATAAATACAAAGGAAAAGTACTCGTCATCAACTCCGATGAACTCGACTTCCAACATAACCCCTCCGACTTCCAATTCATAACCAATAAAATCGACGCACAACTCTTTGGGTTGTTCCAATAACATAGAAACTGTAATCTAAATTCAATATACTATGCATATAGCCATCGCAGGAAATATAGGCAGCGGAAAAACTACGCTGACCAAAATGCTGTCCAAACACTATGGTTGGACACCACGATTCGAATCGGTCGAATTCAATCCCTATCTCGAAGATTTCTATTCGGATATGTCACGCTGGTCCTTTAATCTGCAAATCTATTTCCTAAACAAACGCTTCCAAGATGTAGTCGACATCGCCAAAAGCAAAGATACTATCATACAAGACCGAACTATCTACGAGGACGCCAAGATATTCGCACCTAATCTGCACGAACAAGGCAATATGTCCGACCGTGATTTCGACAACTATTGCGACTTGTTCGACCTTATGATGTCCCTCGTCAAAATGCCCGACCTGCTTATTTACTTGCGCTCATCTATCCCCAACCTCGTCGCACAAATACAAAAACGAGGACGCGAATACGAAAGTTCCATGCGTATCGATTACCTCAAAGGACTAAACGACAAATACGAAGCCTGGATTGCCAACTATCAAGGCAAACTGCTCATAATCGACGCCGACAACATAAAGTTCGAGAATAATCCACGCGACTTCCAAACTATCACCGACAAAATCGACGCCGAACTCTATGGTCTCTTCCCTTTCCAACCATAATCCGACCATAATAACATAAACCTGCCGATTGCCTGACAAACACAACCATATAAACAACTTTCTTGAGTATCTGCTCGTCGAACGACGATACTCACAACTGACCATCGACGCCTATCAACACGACCTCGAAGAATTCTGCCGCTTTCTGCATACCTCACCCCAACAACTCGAACCCGACCAAGTCACCGACGACGATATAAAAGAATGGCTCATCGCACTCTTGGACAACAATATCTCACCCCGTAGTGTAAGGCGCAAACTATCTACCTTACGCTCTTTTTGGAAATACTGCCTGCGAATCGGATATACACAACACAACCCCACACAACTTATCATAAGCCCTAAAACACCAAAACCTCTACCCGCTTTCTACAAAGAACGGGAAATGCAGCAAGAACGAGAAATCGAACAATACGCCGACGACTTCACTACCATACGCGACAATCTCATCATCGAAATACTATACCAAACCGGTATACGACGCGCAGAACTTATAGCCATCTCCGATAACGACATCGATACTAACACCAAGCAACTACGAGTCTTCGGTAAACGAAAAAAACAACGAATAATACCTATAGGCGATGCTCTTTTGGAACAGATTTTGTCATACAAGCAGTGGAGAAACGAGCAATTTCCAGATAGAAACGACAATGCACTCTTCCTTACTAATAAGGGCGTTAGAATAAACGCATCGACAGTCTATAACGCCGTCCATAACAGAATGAGCGAGGTAAGTACACAACACAAACAATCGCCCCATGTCCTACGACATACCTTCGCAACAACAATGCTCGAACATGGTGCCGACATCAATACAATCAAAACCCTTATGGGACACGCCAACCTCGCCGCTACGCAGATCTATACTCATGTCACCTTCGAACAAATGAAGAACGCATACAACAACGCACACCCAAGAAACAAAAAACAAAATAAAAAATAGCAAACTAACCCGTTTTTATTAACTAATTGAAAGGAGATAACTATGAAACTGAACCAACAAGCCGTCAATTTCGAAATCGCAGAGCGACTCGAGAAGTACATCGAAAAGAAAACCCGTCGTTACGAGAAACTACTCGCACCCACAGCGGAGATGGATATCAGAATGACAGTTGTTAAACCCGAAACCAATCTCAACAAGGAAACAACTATCCGTATCGTAGGTATGGGAACCGAATTGTTTGCACAGAAAACTTGTGACACTTTCGAACAAGCCATCGACGAATGCCTTGAAGCCATCGAACGACAACTCGAAAAACATAAAGACAAATAAATCACACCCCCATACAACCCTCCTACACCGAGAGCCATAGCCCGCTATGGCTCTCTCTGTATCTCTATTATTTGTTTGTTATCTGGATATTATTTGATTGTTATTTGTTTATTATTTTGCCGTCTTTTGTAACTTCGTTCTTGCTAACTGTAGAGCCATAGCCCGCTATGGCTCTCTGTGTGGCATCCTGCGAGGTAACACACACGACCCCACCCTGCATATTAATTGTTAATTCTTAATTGTTAATTGAATATATCCCCCAGAAATCCAGAATCCCCAGACCCTCCAGCCACCTGTCATCCACCGTCGTCCTCCGCCCGTCGTTTGTAACTTCGTTTATGCCAACTGTAGAGCCATAGCGTGCTATGGCTCTCAACTCCCTTTCAAAAGACAAACACCCTGTTTCCCTCCAACCAACAATCCCCCAGAAATCCAGAATCCCCAGACCCTCCAGCCGTCTGTCATCCACTTTCGGCTTTGGGTCGGTGCGTCAAAAATCGAGCGAGTACTGCGAAAAGCG
>CAVHKB010000221.1:0-3457 GCA_963636305.1 Prevotella sp. P5-108 | reverse complement strand
TGTCTATTATTTGTTTCTTATTTGTTTCTTATTTGTCCGCTATTTGTAACTTCGCCTATGCCAACTGTAGAGCCATAGCGTGCTATGGCTCTCAACTCTCTTTTGCAGGAAGAACACCCTGCTCCCCTCTAACCAACAATCCCCCAGAAATCCAGAATCCCCAGAACATCCATCCAACCGAGATGGGTTCTAATGCCTATACCCCACCGCGCATATTAATTGTTAATTCTTAATTGTTAATTCTCCCCTCCCTCCGTCAACCCACCCAATATGTGATTTTTAAGAAACGACTACCCTCCTTTAATAAAACACCCTCCTTTCGCCCTCCGCGCTTGCAAGGTCAAACATTCTGCCGTACTTTTGCACCGTATCAGTCTATTATAATGAAACGAAGGGAACTCCTCCATATTGCCGCCCTCTGTGCATTCCTGCTCTTCTCCCATAGCAACCTCATCCTTGCCGACGAGCCTTTCTCCATGAGCCTCTGTGTCCCCATGCACAGCAACGCTCCCGCCAACCTCCCTTCCTATTCCCGAACCTCTGCCGTCTGTGGTGCTGCCCCCTGCGGCGCATCCTCCACCTACCGTACACCCGTCAACCATCGCTATCTCTCCTCCCGCGCCACCGCTTCCCGCACCTCCTCCCTCTCTCTTGGGTACTCCTCCGCACTGCCTTTCTTGCACTCCAATGCCTCCGTCAAATCCTATGCACCCCCCTCTGCGGGCAGTGGCGGCGCAGCAGGTAAGGCCATCGCCAACTGGATCGATACCTATGCCTCATCCGCTTGGCTCTACTCCAACAACGGTGTCCAATACTACGACATCAACGCCCTACAATCGCTCTTCTCCTCTCTCGGAGGTATCTCCGATATGCCCAACCTCACTTGGGACGAGTTCCTGCAATGGTTCAACGACGCCAATCAGACGCAGTACCGCGCACCCTTCGGCGAACCTCTCCTCCCACTCCTCCTCTGCCTCCTCGCATATACCGCCTTCATCGCCCGCAGAAAACAACAACATACACAAAAGCATTAACACAATGAAACACTTCTTCCCATATACCCTCCTCCTCCTTTTCTTCCTCCTCACACCTTCCTATGCGCAGGACAAAGGATACAAAGGTTCAGGTATCCTGAAAGGCTCAACCTACTATGCTATCTATGACGATAACGAATACTCTTCTTCTACCGCAGGAGAGCATTCCACAATCCACTCATACTCTTACTCTGTTCCTGGTAATCAATTGTCTTTTCAAGCAAAGAAAAATATGTTGACTGCTGTAAATGGAACCGTTTACATCAATGCAGACGGAAGCGAAAATCAGGATTATGGCTCAATTAGTGTAGGTAAATTGTCAAAAAGTTATAAGGATTTCGGTTCGTACGCAATCCCTCGCGACAAGCGCACGCTATACATCCGTAGGACTCATGGCTCTTATACACGCTATATCCGCAATGTACACCTCACTATGGCTTCCTACTTGGACGAGCCTTCCGTCTCCTCCGTCACTTTCCAGCCTCGAGAACTCAACTCCGATAACAATGTCACCGCCTTCACTTTCGACTGGTGTAACATCGGCACAGTCAGCGTCACCTATAGCGGCTCTTCCGCCTTCTCCGTCACCACCACCTCCTTCTCCACTACAGGAGAGTATGGCACAGCAACAATTCATGTCACCTACCAACATCAAGAAATAGGCAATCAAACGGGCATAGTTACCATAACCGCCGGCACTACCAAACGCACCGTCAACCTCTCCGGCTACACCACTCCTATGTCGCAGTCCATTGTCTGGAACCAACCACTTACCGACATCACAACCGACGACAACATACAATGTAACGCCTACGCCACTTCCGGTCTGCCCATCACCTACTCCTCCTCCGATACCAACATCGCAACAGTCGATGCCGACGGTTATCTCACCATCCTTTCCACTGGCTCGGTCACTCTCACCGCCAACCAAGCGGGTAGCGACACCTATGCTGCCGCCGACCCCGTCACCTGCACCTTCCGTATATCCTATCCCCAACAACCATACCTCTGCCTCCTGCCACAAAACGGCACAATAGGCGGCGATGTCCATATCTCCGTCTCCGACACGCTCTACCAGAACATCATCTACTACGCTGCAACATCACCCGCCAACCTCGTCGGAAACCTACCCGTCAGCATACAACAAGCACAATACATCCTCCTACCTGTCTATGCCGACCAATGGACCACTTTCGTCCCGCCCTTCGATATCGCTTCCGTCTATGTCATCGAAATGTTACCCGAAACGGAACTGCAGAACCTCTCACGCACACAGGCAGTGCAACGCCAGCAACAACAAGCACTCGCACTCGCCGACTCCATCAACCGTGTGTGCAGCACCGCCGCCGCTGCCTCCCAATCCCTCCCCGACATCATCGCTGCCATACTCCAATCATGGACCAAACAGAATAACTATACCTCCGACGCTCTCGGCATCTATCCCCTTACCCACTACAACGGCAACAACCTCTTCTCTGCCGACTACTACGCTTACTCCACCTCCGACTCGTGGGACCTCTCCTCCGAAACAACCAGCGGACTGCAGAAGCAATGGCAACCCCTCACCGACAACGAAACAACCCTCTTCCAACAAGGCAGAGTCTATGCACTGCAGTTCCCCTACTGCACAGGCTGCGCCGTGTCCGACAACTACGACTACTGGTCGGGCAAACTCCTACTCCTCAGCCACACAGGCACACAGACAGTCTATGGCGAAGAGCAACATAGCAACATCCTCTCCGACGAACCCGACGAGAACAAAGCACTCCTCACAGGCAACTATACCCTACATACCATGCAGGCAGACGATGTCTATCTGCACGAAACAGACCCCAACAGTCAGTACTACGACTGTTTCCTTTTCCACGAGCAAGCACAGGTCCTGCCCACACAAGCACTACTCCGTGCCAACATCCCCGCTGCACCGCAACACGCACCCGTTGCCATTCGCCGTTCAGGACAACTACTCTATCCCGACACCAACGGTGCCGATATCTCCACTGCCCACCGCAACTCCTCTGCCGATAACTCC
This sequence comes from Prevotella sp. P5-108, assembly GCA_963636305.1. Taxonomy (GTDB): domain Bacteria; phylum Bacteroidota; class Bacteroidia; order Bacteroidales; family Paludibacteraceae; genus Colicola. The sequence continues at coordinate 391 of CAVHKB010000221.1, read as the reverse complement.
CTATCCTGGCACACCGCCGATGAATCGCTCACCCTCCTCTCTACAGTCAACCAGCAGGTGCGCATCTACTCCGTCAGCGGCATTCTCGTCCGTACCGTCCACCTCACCCCCAACAACGAAACAACACTCCACCTCCCACCATCCACCTACATCCTCCAACCCCAATCCTCCCCCTCCACTGTCATCGTTTTGTAATCCTCTGTAACTTCGTTATTGCCCACTGTAGAGCCATAGCGTGCTATGGCTCTCAACTCCCCTTCAAAAGATAAACCTTGTGTTCCCCTCAATCCAACATTTCCCCAGAAATCCAGAATCCCCAGACCCTCCAGCCACCTGTCATCCACCGTCGTCCCTTGCCCGTCGTTTGTAACTTCGTTATTGCCCGCTGTAG
>CAVHKB010000220.1:0-3514 GCA_963636305.1 Prevotella sp. P5-108 | reverse complement strand
GCTTTAGGCTATCCCGACGAGGACAAGCAGCCGTTCGACCTCAGCCGACTGCATTATGAGAAAATTCATAATGTTCCAATTACCAATTAAAAATTAACAATTAATATGCACGTTCTCTGACCTTATTGTGAGGATGTACAGAGTGTAGCGGCTCTTTCAATAGTTAAAAATTAACAATATAACAGGCAGGGTGGTTTTCCTTGGTTTTTCCTTGGTTTTACCTTGTGGTTGAGCCGATGATAGGGCAATTGATAATTAACAATTAATAATTAATATGTTCGCAAATAAGGAGGCAGTTCCATCTTGTACGAAAGCAAATAACGAAGCAAATAACGAATAAACGATATGAAACCAACCATCGCCATTACGGCAGGAGATATTAACGGCGTGGGCTATGAGATTATCCTCAAAGCCATTGCCGACCCGCATATATGTGAGATATGCCGTCCTATCCTTTACGGCAACGCCAAAGTAGCCCGTCAGCATGCACAGACGCTCGGCGAAGACTATACCAAACTGCAATTCAATATTATTGAGTCTCCCCGTCAGACCAAAGACGGACGACTGAATCTAATCACTTGCTACCCTGACGACACACCGGTGCAGTTCGGCGTTTCTACCCCCGAGGCCGGAAAAGCCTCATTTGCTGCCCTTGAGCGGGCGTGTGCCGACCTGAAAGCCGGGGCGGTGGATGCATTAGTGACGGCTCCTATAAATAAGGAGAACATTCAGTCCGACCTGTTCCGCTTTTCGGGCCATACCGAATACCTGACTTCGACATTCGGTGAGGGCAAGGAGAGCCTGATGATGATGGTGAGCGACATGATGCGTGTGGCGTTGGTCTGCAACCATGTACCTATTGTGCGGGTGCCGCAGATGATTACCGAAGAGCGTATCCTCGCCAAGTTGGGCGTGCTCAACGAGACGCTGAAAATGGACTTCACCATCGAAAAACCTCGTATTGCCGTGTTGGCACTCAACCCGCACGCCGGCGATAACGGACTGATTGGCAAAGAGGAACAGGAGATAATCAAACCCGCCATCGAGAAAGCAAACGAGCAAGGGATATGGGCATTCGGTCCTTATTCGGCCGACGGCTTCTTCGGAAGCGGTCATTTTACGCACTTCGATGCCGTGCTGGCGATGTACCACGACCAAGGGTTGATTCCATTTAAGACGCTCGATATGAACGGTGTGAACTACACCGCCGGTCTGCCTATCATCCGTACCTCGCCCGACCACGGCACGGCATACGACTTGGCGGGTAAGAACGAGGCCAAGGCATACAGCTTCTCGCACGCCCTCTATATGGCTATCGACATTCTGCGTACTCGTGCACAGAACAAAGAACTGCAGAAGAACCCGCTGCCCTTTGAGCCGCACGAGGAGCATGAGGACCGCCGCCCGAGACGGGAGTTTGTGGACTTTAAGACCACTGCGAACAATTAACAGGTAACAATTAACAATTAACATGCGTGTCCTTTGACCCTATTGAACTGATATACAGGGTGTGGCGACTATGGTGAGCCGTTCGGGCGGGATACTAAGCAAAAACTAATAAGACAAATAAAGATTTGGCTGAGATAACTATGCGCAAAGCGCAAAATAATATGACAAGTAAAGAAATTCGTCAGTCCTTCTTGGACTTTATGGAGAGCAAAGGACACCATATCGTACCCTCTGCACCGATGGTCATCAAAGATGACCCTACGCTGATGTTTACCAATGCGGGTATGAACCCGTGGAAAGGAATCATTCTCGGTAACGACCCTATCAAATATTCCCGTGTAGCCGACTCACAGAAGTGTCTGCGTGTCAGCGGCAAGCACAACGACTTGGAAGAGGTGGGGCACGATACCTATCACCACACCATGTTCGAAATGTTGGGCAACTGGTCGTTTGGTGATTACTTCAAGGAAGGCGCCATCGACTTTGCGTGGGAGTACATCGTGGATGTGCTGCACATCGACCCGAAGAACCTCTATGCCACCGTCTTTGAGGGCGCTCCCGAAGAGGGGCTGGCTCGTGATGAGGAGGCGGCTTCTATCTGGGCAAAGCACCTGCCTGCCGACCATATCTTGAACGGCAACAAGCACGATAACTTCTGGGAAATGGGCGATACCGGCCCTTGCGGCCCCTGCTCGGAGATACACGTGGACAGCCGAAGCGAGGAAGAGAAAGCCGCTCTGCCCGGACGGGAATTAGTCAACAAGGACCATCCGCAGGTCATTGAGATATGGAACCTCGTATTCATGCAGTACAACCGCAAGGCGGACGGCTCACTGGAAGGCTTGCCGAAGCGTGTCATCGATACGGGTATGGGCTTTGAGCGTCTGGTACGCACCCTGCAAGGCAAGCAGTCGAACTACGACACCGATGTGTTCCAACCTATGCTCCACAAGATAGGCGAGATATGCGGCTGCGAGTACGGCAAAGAGGAGAAAACGGACATCGCCATGCGTGTGATTGCCGACCATATCCGAACCATCGCCTTTGCCATTACCGACGGACAGTTGCCGAGCAACGAGAAAGCGGGCTATGTCATCCGCCGTATCTTGCGCCGTGCCGTCCGCTACGGCTACACCTTCTTGGGGCAACGAGAGGCATTTATGTACAAATTAGTGCCGCAACTCATTGAGGATATGGGTGATGCCTATCCCGAACTCAAGAAACAAGAGCAGCAGATTATCCCTGTTATCAAGAGCGAGGAGGAAGCATTCCTGCGTACGCTCGACAAGGGTATCACGCTGCTCGACAAGCTGATGGAAGAGGCCAAAGGCAAAGAGATTTCCGGTGTGGATGTCTTTACGCTGAAAGATACCTACGGCTTCCCGCTCGACCTGACGGAACTGATTCTCCGTGAGAACGGCTTCACGACCAACGAGGAGGAATACCAAAAGGCGCTGGAACACCAAAAAGAGATGGGGCGTTCCGCCAACAAGCAGGACCTCGGCGACTGGGTGGTGCTCCGTGAGGGCGACACCGAGTTTGTCGGCTACGATACGTTGGAAGTGGAAACGGAGGTGCTGCGCTACCGTAAGGTGAGCCAAAAAGGCAAAGAGTTCTATCAGGTAGTGCTCTCCAAGACGCCTTTCTATGCCGAGATGGGTGGCGAGGTAGGCGATACGGGTATGCTGGGTACCGCTCGTATCATCGATACCAAGCGGGAGAATAACCTGCCCGTACATATCTGCACCGAGTTGCCCGAAGCGATTGACGCACCGCTGCTCGCACGAGTGGATGCAGAGCGCCGACAAGCGATTGCTTGCAACCACTCTTGTACGCACATTCTGCACTACGCACTGCGCACCGTGTTGGGAGCACATGTGGAGCAGAAGGGTAGTCTGGTGACGCCTGACTCGTTGCGTTTCGACTTCTCGCACTATCAGAAGGTGACGCCCGAAGAACTCCGCAAGGTAGAACGCCTCGCCAACGAGCTGATTCGCCGCAACTATCCGTTGGAGGAGAGCCGCCACACACCGATTGCCAAAGCAAAAGAGATGGGAGCGATGGC
>CAVHKB010000219.1:0-3572 GCA_963636305.1 Prevotella sp. P5-108 | reverse complement strand
CCCTCAACCCATCTCTTTATATTAATTGTTAATTATTAATTGTTAATTGCCCTCGCCGTCCGTCAACAAAAAAAACTCCCGCAAACCACCAACTTGCGGTTCGCAGGAGTTCTTCTAATTTCCTATATCTCTTCCCTTATTTCTGATGATCACTGATATAACCGGGTGTCATCTCAATCGTACCGTTAAAATTATTGATCTGTGCTATCACGCTAACAACATCACCTACCTCAATCGCAGGGTCTGTTTTCGTATATCTTGCATTGTCCAAATAATACAGGCGGTGGCATAATAATTCCTCTGTTGTCGATTCATCAGAGATTTTGATTGTTATATTACCGTAATCTGTGCTTGCCTCTGTCACAGTTGTAATAGAACCTACAATCTTATACTGAACATCACTATACGCACCTGACTCCAAGGACTTGCCTATCTCAAGAGCCTGTGCCACAGTAATAGTCTCTATCTCTACCTCACCTGGAACAAAGGTATTGCTCGTACGGACAAGACTTGCATTCTTAAACTCTTTTGTATTGTTATAATTTGTCACAGTACCCTTAACGGTAACTATATCACCTTTCACAATCTGTTGACCGTTAACGAACTTATCACCGCCAACGCCATAATTCTGATAGCAATAGAATGAGTTCTCACCATCCGAAATATAGAATGTAGCATTTCCGAAACTCAAACTTACAGTAGGATCTGTGCTAACCACACCACGAACGGTATATTCTGTAGTAGTAGTCTTTCCCTTTCCCAAATTCTTTATCTCATCTGTTTCCACTAATTCAGTAACCGACATTTCTCCGTCCTGATAATCTATGATACTCGGATCTATATCCGATTTCTCTACCACTTTCTCTCCGTTAAGGTAAGCATCATCTATGCTGACCACACCACCTATACCGCAGTATGTTTCCACAACACCATGCAACAGCACTTCTGCCTTTAGGTTCTCCGGATGATCAACCAAGTTAAGAGCATCTCTGTATAAACCTGCAGCCAATTTAACAGTAGCCACTTTCGTATTGTCTGAACACTCTGCATCATCTGCAATCAACAAATTCGTATTCACCGATGATGTGCCGCCAAACTCATAAGTAGAAGTCCCGTCTGCATACACATACACACCTACTATATAACCTTTCACATAATAGGTCTTCTCTCCTTTATCTTTTTCAGGAAGAGTACCATTTTCTTTCATACCCAATATATCTGCAACACTCAATGTATCTCCCAACACCGTCGGAACAGTATCGCTATCACCTCCTCCGGGCTTATTGTTTGGATTGTCAGGAACTGTGGAATTACACGATGAAACACCGAATCCAAGTAGAAACAGCAGCGAAAACGCCGACAACATTCTGTTTAACTTCATACTGATTTGATTTTTTTAAGTTTATAAAAAGTTAATTGTGTGTTTACTGCAACGAATGGACGACTATCCCTGAAACACCCCGCAACCACGAACAATTTTCCCTGAAAATACCTGACAACATAGTTCGTTCTTTCACTCGCAAAGTTACAACCTATCCCAATACCTCACAAGAGATATACACAAAAAAAAACTTTTTATTCCAAACTGTTTGACACATCAAAAATATGTCGTACCTTTGCAAGTCGTTTGTCGTACAAAGAAGCACACCGTGTGCATCCCGCAACGAACAACGGCACACAGTATTAACTAACCATTTAGGAGGAAACAAACTATCGCAAACTCACAACAACCTAACGCCAACAATAAAAAAGGGCGTGTAGTTAAAGAATTGCCTAATCGTATCAACGACGCAATTCGAGGAGTAAAAGAAGTCCGATTAGTCGGCGACAATGTCGAACAGGGTATCTACCCCTTCAATGTAGCAATGCACATCGCCGATGAACAGAACCTGGATTTAGTTGAAATCTCTCCTAATGCCATACCTCCGGTATGCAAAGTTATCGACTATCAAAAGTTTCTCTATCAGCAAAAGAAACGCGAAAAAGAACAAAAAGCCAAATCAGCCAAGATAGTCATCAAGGAAATTCGATTCGGACCGCAAACAGATGAACACGACTATAATTTCAAACTAAAACACGCACAAGAGTTCCTCAAAGAAGGAAACAAAGTCAAAGCCTATGTGTTCTTCAAAGGACGCTCCATTCTGTTTAAGGAACAAGGAGAACTGCTCTTGGCACGGTTTGCCAACGACCTCGAAGACTGCGGCAAAGTAGAACAGTTGCCTAAATTGGAAGGCAAACGAATGATAGTCAACATCGCACCTAAAAAATAAAAACAACAAAGAACCAACAACTCTTTGTTGAGATAATAATATAACTAAACTATAAGTAAAATGCCTAAGACAAAAACTAATTCCGGTGCCAAAAAGAGGTTTGCCCTTACCGGAACCGGTAAAATCAAGCGGAAACACGCTTACAAAAGTCACATTCTGACAAAGAAGACAAAAAAACAAAAACGTAATCTGACGCACTTCAGTATTGTGGACCACTCTAATACAAAGTCCGTCAAAGAAATGCTTCTACTCAGATAATCCTAATTTATTAACAGAATGAACAGCAGAAAGTTTGCCCTGAAAGGCAACGCTACCATTCAAAAAACAAACAATTATGCCAAGATCAGTTAACCATGTTGCATCTCGCAACCGTCGTAAAAAGATTCTAAGCCTTACAAGAGGTAACTTTGGAGGACGCCGTAATGTATGGACCGTCGCCAAAAATACTTGGGAGAAAGGACTACTCTACGCTTATCGCGACCGCAAGAATAAAAAGCGCAATTTCCGTGCATTATGGATTCAGCGTATCAACGCCGCTGCTCGACTGGAAGGAATGTCTTACAGCCAACTCATGGGAGCATTGCACAAAGCAGGTATCGTCATCAATCGTAAAGTACTCGCAGATCTCGCAATGAACCAACCCGAAGCCTTCAAGGCTATCGTCTCCAAAGCGAAAAACGCATAAGTACCACTCTCCCTACAAGGAGAATTACACCAAGAGGCTGTCTGATAACTCACATCAAACAGCCTCTTTTCTATCCAACCTACAACCACCTTATCACTCAATCATTCCATCGCCCAACCCAACACCTCCACCGTCCATAATTCAACGCTAATCCTATGCCACCTGCAAAGCCACACCATGCAATGGCTCTCCCTCCACCATACAAATCCATTCAACCACACACCGTGCGCTTATGCCCACTGTAGAGCCATAGCATGCTATGGCTCTCAACTCCCTTTCAAAAGACGAACACCCTGTTCCCCTCTCTCCAACCATCCCCCAGAAATCCAGAATCCCCAGACCCTCCAGCCGTCTGTCATCCACCGTTGTCCTTTGCCCGTCGTCTGTAACTTCCCCAATGCCCACTGTAGAGCCATAGCGTGCTATGGCTCTCAACTCCATTTCGCAAAACGAACACCCTGTTCCCCTCTAACCATACTTTGCCCCTCATACCATACTCTGCATGTTAATTGTTAACTGTTAATTCTTAATTATTAATTTTTCCCATGCATGTTAATTCTTAATTGTTAACTGTTAATTATCATCTCCCCTCCGCCAACCTCAATAAACACTAC
>CAVHKB010000218.1:0-3578 GCA_963636305.1 Prevotella sp. P5-108 | reverse complement strand
CTCCGCCAAACGACGGAACATTTTCCTGCCAAATTACGGAATTCAACAATACAAAATGTTGCGTATATCGTTCATTATTATTACCTTTGCGCGGCGTTGTGGCGGCGATTGTATGCCGCTATAGCCTAAACATTTGTAGGTTTATTTATTATGATTAAAATCACTTTTCCTGATGGAAGTGTCCGTGAATATGCGAAGGGCATAAGCGGACTGGAGGTGGCTGAACAAATCAGCCCTCGTTTGGCACAAGAAGTGCTTGCAGTAACAATTAATGGAGAGCAGCAAGACCTGACGCAGCCCATAGAATCGGACTGTACACTTGTTTTGCACAAGTGGGATGATAAGGAGGCAAAACATGCGTTCTGGCATACTTCGTCCCACCTTATGGCAGAGGCGTTGCAAGAACTGTTCCCCGGTATTCAGTTTGGTATAGGTCCTGCCATAGAGAACGGTTTCTACTACGATGTCTATCCGGCAGAGGGTACTTCCATAAAGGAGTCGGACCTGGAGTTGATAGAAAAGAAGATGCAGGAACTGGCACAGAAGAAAGAACCTCTTATCCGCAAAAGTATCTCGAAAGCCGATGCATTGAAGGAGTTTGCAGCCAAAGGGCAACACTATAAGTGCGAACTTATCGAGGACCTCGAAGATGGGCATATCACCACATATACACAGGGTAATTTTACTGACTTGTGCCGTGGTCCGCACTTGCCGAGTACAGAGCCTATCAAAGCAATAAAGGTGCTGTCGCTTTCGGCAGCCTATTGGCGAGGCGACGAGAAACGCCCGATGATGACCCGTATCTACGGTATCTCTTTCCCGAAGAAGAAAATGTTAGACGAGTATCTTGTGTTGTTGGAAGAAGCAAAGAAGCGCGACCACCGCAGGATTGGCAAAGAACTGGAGTTGTTTATGTTCTCGGACATGGTAGGTAAAGGATTGCCTATCTGGTTGCCCCGCGGTACTGCCTTGCGCTTGCGTCTTGAGGACTTCCTAAAGAAGATACAGAAGCGTTACGGCTATCAGCAAGTAATTACTCCGCATATAGGTAACAAGCAACTATATGTCACCTCCGGTCATTGGGAGCATTACGGTAAAGACTCGTTCCAACCTATCACGACCCCCGAAGAAGGAGAGATTTATCTGCTTAAGCCGATGAATTGTCCTCACCATTGTATGATTTACAAGAACTCACCTCGCTCCTACAAGGATTTGCCGTTGCGTATAGCCGAGTTCGGTACGGTTTATCGCTACGAGCAATCTGGTGAGTTGCACGGTCTGACGCGTGTGCGTTCTTTTACGCAGGACGATGCCCATATCTTCTGTCGTCCAGATCAGGTGAAAGATGAGTTCATCAAAGTAATGGAGATTATCGGCATTATATTCCGTGCGCTTGATTTCCAGAACTTCGAAGCACAGATATCTCTTCGTGACCCTAACAACCGAGAGAAGTATGTCGGTTCTGATGAGGTTTGGGAAAAAGCAGAGAATGCGATTATAGAGGCTTGCCGAGAGAAAGGTATGAATGCTTCTGTAGAGTATGGAGAAGCAGCGTTCTATGGACCTAAGTTGGACTTTATGGTGAAGGATGCGATAGGCAGGCGTTGGCAATTAGGAACGATACAAGTGGATTATAACCTCCCAGAACGGTTCGGCTTGGAATATGTGGGCGAGGATAATCAGAAGCACCGTCCTGTGATGATACACCGTGCGCCGTTCGGCTCAATGGAACGCTTTGTGGCAGTACTGATAGAGCATACAGCAGGCAAGTTCCCATTGTGGTTGACGCCCGATCAGGTAGTTGTGTTGCCTGTGTCGGAGAAATCGAATGAGTATGCCTATAGAGTAAAGCAGATGCTCGATGAGCAGGATATTCGTGTGATAGTTGATGATAGGAACGAGAAGATAGGTCGAAAGATTCGTGATAATGAGTTGAAGCGTATTCCGTATATGCTTATTGTAGGCGAGAAGGAAGCAGAACAGGGGCTTGTGAGTGTACGCCAGCAAGGAGCAGAGGAGAAAGGTCAGATGACGGTTCAGGCTTTTGCAGACTTTATTGCAGAGCAGGTGAATCGTCAGATGAACGCATTCTGATGAACGGGCAGTTGTAGCAACTGCGTGTTTTGGTTGTTTTTCGGGGGAACAGAAAAGGTCTGTTCTTCCGAAAAATATGTATTAAGTAGAAATAAATTGTGCATATTGCAAAGAAGTTGTATCTTTGCGGCTCGAAAAGCAAGACATACAAACTTATGGTATCAAGAGTAACGCCTTGATTGAAAAGGGAAACAGGTGTAAATCCTGTACAGACCCGCTGCTGTAAGTCCCACGAGATGTTACGCACGAAGCCACTGGCAAGATAGTCGGGAAGGCGCGTCAACAGGGATAAGTCAGAAGACCTGCCTAAGTTTGAGCGAAGAAGTGCTTCCGTGGACTGGAGCCGACGCAATAGTATTCCTTAGGACATAAGGTTGTTGTGTGCATCTCTCCACGACTGCGAGGGATGCAAATTTTATATATGTACAACAATAAATAATAGCAAAATGAAAAAGTTTTTCTTTTTAGTTGCGATGGCAACTGTATCTTGTGCTATGCTGATGGCACAGACCGATCCTTATGTCGTTGAGTTGGAAGATGCTGTATGGAATTTTGATGACTATGAGAACACCAAGCCCGTACTTACAGGTCAAGAGAACTTTGTATGTCCCGTGAGTTGGTTTGTGGGTAATGCAGGCAGCAGTACGGCGCGTGCTGCTTATGTTCCTTTTATCTATCCCAGTAAGTTAGACACGGAGAATTCTTATGGTTTCGATGGTCGTCTTTGTATGCGAATTCATGGTATTGCATCTGCGGGCCGTGTTCCTGCATACGCTATCCTGCCTGTTATCAAGGACAAAGAGAATGATAACTTGGTTCTGAATTTCTATGGAAAAGGGGAGGTCTCTGTAGGGAATTATACTTATTATGCCAATCTTCGTATCGGTTATTTGGAAGATATAGCAGACACGGCTAATATGAAGAGTAGTTTTGCGGAGAAGGTGGTACACTTCAAGGATACGGTATTCTCGCAGACTCAATACGACAAGTATGAGATTTCGCTTGCCGGCATACCTGCAGGTGCGCATGTGGTGCTGTATGACGATGATGCAACGAAGATAAACTCTTTGCTGTTTGACAATGTCTCATTCACGGAGATAAAGTCGGGTCCAGAGACCTCGAATGGCGCAATAATGGAGGAGAACAGTAAGGCTGTCAAAGTACTACGCAACGGGCAAGTATATATCGAGCGTGACGGTCGCCGATATAATGTATTGGGCAAGGAGGTTCGTTGACCGAAGCAAGTAAACTGCGGAGATATTTTATCGCTGCCATGATAGAAAAGTGTTCGTGGTTTGCAGAAGAGCCATAGCGTTGCTATGGCTTTTCTGTTGTTGTAGGAGGTGGTTTGGGAGGGTCGAATTAACAATTAATAATTAACAATTAACAATTAACATGCGTTGTCGGGTTGAGGGGGTTATAGGGTTTTGAGGGGAACAGAGGGTTTGTCTTTTGAAAGGGAGTTGAGAGCCATAGCACGCTAT
>CAVHKB010000217.1:0-3645 GCA_963636305.1 Prevotella sp. P5-108 | reverse complement strand
TCGATGGTTGCACGGGTCTTACCTCTATCACTATCCCCAACAGCGTAACGAGTATCGGAGAAGATGCCTTCTACTATGTGCTTAATATCGTGTATAATGGTACTGCTACAGGCTCGCCTTGGGGTGCAAGAAGTGTGAATGGTTATGTAGATGGCTATTTAGTCTATAAAGATGTAACAAAGACTACTTTATTGGCTTGCAGCAGATCCGCAACGGGTGTTATCACTATTCCCAACAGCGTAACGAGTATTGGAGATGATGCTTTCAAGGGCTGCACGGGTCTTACCTCCATTACTATCCCCAATAGCGTAACGAGTATTGGAGATGATGCTTTCTCTGGTTGCAGGGGTCTTACCTCTGTTACTATCGGCAATAGTGTAACGAGTATAGGAACTTATGCTTTCTCTGGTTGTACAGGTCTTACCTCTGTTACTATCCCCAACAGCGTAACGCATATCGGAAGCTATGCTTTCGATGGTTGCACGGGTCTTACCTCTATCACTATCCCCAACAGTGTAACGAGTATTGGCTATTGTGCTTTTTGGCGCTGCACGGGTCTTACCTCTATCACTATCCCCAACAGCGTAAAGAGTATTGGAAATTATGCTTTCGAGGATTGCACTGGTCTTACCTCTATTGTTGTTGAAAGTGATAATACGGTATATGACAGTCGTGAGAATTGTAATGCGATTATAAAAACCGCAACGAATACACTCATAAAAGGTTGCAATACTACTGTTATCCCCAACAGCGTAACGAGTATTGAGAATAGAGCTTTCGATGGTTGCACTGGCCTTACATCTGTCACTATCCCCAACAGCGTAACGAGTATTGGAAGTAATGCTTTCTCTGGTTGCAGGGGTCTTACCTCTATCACTATTCCTAACAGCGTAACGAGTATTGGAAGTAGTGCTTTCTCTGGTTGCAGGGGTCTTACCTCTATCACTATTCCTAACAGCGTAACGAGTATTGGAAGTAGTGCTTTCTCTGGTTGCAGGGGTCTTACCTCTATCACTATTCCTAACAGCGTAACGAGTATTGGAAGTAGTGCTTTCTCTGGTTGCAGGGGTCTTACCTCTATCACTATTCCTAACAGCGTAACGAGTATTGGATGGTGTGCTTTCAATGATTGCACGGGTCTTACCTCTATCACTATCCCCAACAGCGTAACGAGTATTGGGAATAGCGCTTTCGATGGTTGCACGGGTCTTACCTCTGTCACTATCCCCACCAGCGTAACGAGTATTGGAAATGATGCTTTCGATGGTTGTAAGGGTCTTACCTCCATCACTATTCCTAACAGCGTAACGCATATCGGAAGCGATGTTTTCTCCGGTTGTACGGGACTAAAGCAAGTAACCTTATTCCCCAAGACCCCGCCGGATGTATACTCTTATCCTTTTGGGAAAGATGCTACACTTAAGGTATTTGTTCCTGCGCAATCTCTCGAAGCATATAAAGCATCGGAACTCAACTATTACAATCTCATCCCGCACAGAATCTCTACCTACGAGGAGAAAGTAACACGAACAACCATTCAATTGGATGCAACTCCTGCTTACAATGATAGTCTGCAAGTTTCCAAAGTAGGATATGTCTTTGAGGGGGATAGCGTATGGCTTGATAGCGCAGATACCATCCACATCAAACGAAACGGACTATTCTGTGATACGGAATATGAAATATCTCTTTTGGGCGTGTTGAACGAAAGAGTTGTCACACTATATAGCACGACATTAAGAACTCTTCCTGTACATTTACTTCTAAATACAGTGGGAATCCAACAAACATCGACTACTCTGTCGGCTGTTTATGATTTTGGCGAGATTCCCTATAAACAATATGGAATACAAATAGGGAGGGGCAACAACCCAAGTTATTATCAGTCAATCAAATTAAGTGACAATGGCAAAAATGATACTACTATCTTTATAAAAGACCTCGTCCCCAATACAAACTATACAATACGCGGGTACTATGAATCTACCGTAAAGATGTTTGACAATGCCTCCAACTCAAAGACAACGACCTACTATTCCACGCCTATCACTTTCATCACTAAACCTGTTGTAGTAAATACGCCCACTGTAACAGACTACGGACAGACCTATATGCTGTTGGCAACGGGGAGCAACTACGGCGATGCCACATTGGTGGAAGAGGCGGTGGAGTACGGCACATCCAAGTACAGCAGCGACCTGCAGACGGCAAGCGTCAGCAACAACATGGTGAAAATCAACAACCTCCTGCCCGATACACGCTATTACTACCGCAGCCTGCTGACCACTGCAGAAGGCGGAACTATCTACAGCGACTGGCAGGAGATGACTACCCCTGCCATTACGCTCTCGATGGGCGAGGCGGACGGTATCTCCGCCAAGTCGGTGTTCCTGCACGGTACCATTGATTGCGACATGGAGAGCCGCACCGAGATAGGCTTCGAGTGGAAACGCAGCGATGCTCCTGCCACCGTCAAGCCGCAGCGTGTGTTGGTAACCGACCGCGTGGACTCGAACCTCGTCTTCCGCTTGGAGGGATTGGCAAAAGACAAATACTACGACTACCGCGTCTACTGCCTCTACAAAGAGCAGACCTACTACGGCAAGGCAGAAGACGGGCGTGAGTGGGTTACATTCCTCACTGCCGCCGAAGATGTATTGGTCGCACCGTCCGTACAGACCCTGGGTGCAGAAGTCAGCGAGGCTGGCGTAGAACTCAAGGGCTTCGTGGTAGCCGGCACGGAGAACATCATCCAGCAGGGCTTCGAGAGTTGGCGCAAGGGGACTACCGATGTCGCCACCACCGTCAGCACGGGGAGTATTATGACCTCCGAGATTCCCGAACCGTGGTCATACACGCTCTATCAGTATCGTGCGTATGCCAAGACCCCGTCGGGTACAACCTACGGCGAGACCCTGGAGGTTACCACCAACTACATCCATACCGACATACCCGATGTAGTGGTTACGCCTTCTGCTACTACGGCGAGTGTAACCTGGACGGTTGTGGAGCAGGCGGATTACTATATCCTCACCCTGTTCGGCAATGCAGAGATGACCGACAACCTCGCCACCTATACGGTGGACACCGATGGCAACATCACCCAACAGCGTGTTGCTGCCGCATTGCGTGCCTTGGTCAATTGCAATATCGACCAACTGACCCCCGAAACGGACTACTTCTTCACCGTCATTGCTTACAACACCGACGAGAAGAAAGTGGCAGAAGAGAACGGCTCCTTCACGACCCTGCAACCTGGAGCGGGTGTAGATGCAGTATCCGGCACGGACAACGCTATCCCTGTCCGCAAGATACTCCGCAACGGTCAAGTCCTCATCCTCCGTGACGGCAAAACTTACACAGTGACAGGCGTGGAGGTGAGGGAATAATAACCTCCCCTTAATCTCTTTCAACAAGAGGGAACAACAATGCGTTACAAAGGGTTGCACAAGTTATTGTGCAACCCTTTGCTGTCACCACTATTTACTACCAATCCCAAAGGTTTTATATACGATTTATATAGGACGCATATAGGACGAATATAGGATGAATATAGGAAGAACATACAAAATTCATCCTCTCCCTGCATATTAATTGTTAACTGTTAATTGTTAATTAAATCCCTGCATATTAATTGTTAATTAT
>CAVHKB010000216.1:0-3671 GCA_963636305.1 Prevotella sp. P5-108 | reverse complement strand
GTTTTATATAGGACGCATATAGGACGAATATAGGATGAATATAGGAAGAACCTGCGAAATACCCATAGTTTCCAAACCGAAAACAGCGCAATTTTGAAGAGCAAAAAACATAAAATACAACAACCGACCGTACCCGAATTACGGATAAAAATACCTCAATTACCTATCCGACTGTTGACCTTTGGCAATATAATATAATGACCGTATCTTTGCGCCATGAAATACAAAACGAATAGAAAAAAGACATTCATCGCAGGGCTGTTTCTGCTTTTTTCAGCCGTTCTTTTTGCAGAAAATAATGTACCAACAACAGATACTATGAATAAGAAAACAATGAATACATCCGAAAAAACATTTGTAACATTGGCTGCTAACGAAGCAGTTGGTAACTTGAATGCCCTTTACGAGGCTGTCGATTTTGCTTTGGACAATGGCACAACGGTTAACCAGATAAAAGAGGCATTTGCACATCTCTATGCCTATACAGGCTTCCCTCGTTCTCTTAATGCGCAAGGCGTATTGCAACAAGTACTTCATGACCGTAACATAAAAGGGACGAGTGTCGTTGCAGGACGCGATGCAACACCTTTACCGACCGACTATAACGCCCTTGAGCAGGGAACAAAAGTGCAAACTGCTCTCTGCGGACGCGCATTCTCCTACGACTTTTGCCACGCAGAGGATTACTTCTTAAAGGCACACCTCTTTGGCGACCTTTTCGCACGCGATGTACTAACCTGGCAAGAGCGGGAAATCTTGACGATAAGTGCGTTGTCCGCTATGCAAGGGACCGAACCGCAACTCCAGTCGCATAAAGCCATTGCAATCCGTGCAGGTGTGTCCAACGAAGTAGTGGACGAAGCAGTTGCATTGGCGCACGAAATAGGCACCCATGCACGACTGACATTCGCGCTTGGAGAACAAAACACAGGATATGCAGCCTATTTTCAAGGTCAGTCCTACATAGCATCATTGATTGGCGGAGAACAACCCGTCAATAATGTCACCTTCGAGCCTGCTTGCCGCAACAACTGGCATATTCACCACGATGCACGCCAGATACTCATCTGTGTGGCAGGCGAAGGTTGGTACCAAGAGTGGGGCAAAACGGCTCGGCATCTGAAAGTCGGTGATGTGGTCGATGTTCCAGCAGGCGTAAAGCATTGGCATGGCGCAACTCAAAATAGTTGGTTTCAACATATAGTGTTCCATATTCCAACCACACCCCTTGCTGACGATACCAAAACAGGCAACGAATGGCTCGAACCCGTTACCGACGAACAATACAATAACCTATAACCCTTTTTACATTCTTTCCCGTATTATGATACTCGAACACATCAACGGTCCAGAAGACATCAAGCAACTCAATAAAGAAGAGCGTGCTGCATTAGCAGGCGAAGTAAGGCACTGCCTACTGCAAAAGGTAAGCGAACATGGCGGTCATGTAGGACCGAACTTGGGCATAGTAGAGGCCACCATCGCTATGCACTATGTATTCAATTCGCCAACCGACCGCTTTATTTTCGATGTCTCTCACCAAAGTTATCCTCACAAGATACTCACAGGACGCAAACAGGCTTTTATCGACAGACAACACTATGACGATGTTTCAGGATACTCCGAACCGCAAGAAAGCGTACACGACTCCTTTATAATAGGCCACACTTCCACAAGCGTCAGTCTTGCCTGTGGTATGGCAAAGGCACGCAATCTCATTAACGGTACAGAAAACATACTTGCTGTTATCGGCGACGGATCATTAAGCGGAGGCGAAGCACTTGAAGGGCTTAATGTCGCAGGGGCAGAAATAGAGGGAAACCTGATAATTGTAGTCAACGATAATCAGATGTCTATCGCTGAAAACCATGGTGGATTGTACAAAAATCTGCAACTGCTACGCGAAACAAAAGGGAAAGCCGAATGTAATCTGTTCCGTGCTATGGGCTTGGACTATCGATATGTAGAACACGGTAACGACATCGAAGAACTGATTACAACCTTCCAACAAGTCAAAGACATCGACCACCCAACTGTGGTACATATCAACACACTTAAAGGAAAAGGACTGCCCTATGCCGAACAACATAAAGAAAAATGGCATTGGAGTATGCCCTTCGACCTTGCAACGGGGAAATGCCTATATCCAAACGATGAAAACGAGGACTACGCACCTCTCACCGCCGAATACTTGCTCAATAGAATGTCAACCCATCCAGAACTCATGGCCGTCACTGCAGGCACACCAACAGTAATGGGATTCAGCAAGAGCAGGCGCGAAAGAGCAGGCAAACAGTTCATTGATGTAGGCATTGCCGAAGAGACTGCCGTCGCACTTTCATCGGGCGCAGCAAAACGAGGTGCAAAACCGGTTTGGGGTGTCTATAGCACTTTCATCCAACGAACCTACGACCAATTGCAGCAAGACCTCTGCATTAACGACACTCCCGCTGTCATCTTGGTCTTCTGGGGAGGCATAGAAAGTATGAACGATGTAACGCACACCTGCCTCTACGATATCCCTTTGCTCATGAATATACCAAATCTCATTTATTTGGCGCCAACATGCAAAGAGGAATATCTGTCAATGCTCAATTGGTCTATCACCTATCGGCAGCACCCCGTCGCTATACGAGTACCGGTCAATGGAGTGATTGAGCGAGGAATCAATGTACACAACATCAACTGGGAGATTCCGCAATACGAGATAGCACAACAAGGCAAAGATGTCGCTATCTTGGGCTTAGGCTCCTATTTCCAATTGGGCGGGAAAGTATGTAACCTCCTCTGCGAAAAAGGCATAGAGGCAACCCTTATCAATCCGCGTATAATTACTACCCTCGATACCTCCACATTGAACTCGCTCTGCAAAGAACACCGACTCATCGTCACGCTTGAGAGCGGACAAATAGATGGAGGGTGGGGAGAGAAAATAGCACGATTCTATGGCAACTCCGATATGCGTGTATTGGTGCGGGGAGAGCGCAAGCATTTTGAAGACCGATACGATGTAACCGAGTTGCAACGACTCAACCGACTACTACCTGAACAAATCGAAGAGGATATATTGTCCGCCCTCAAGCAGACGATAAACAATTGATTATAAAGTATAACTGCTATCTGTAAATGGAACTT
The DNA here is from genome assembly GCA_963636305.1 of Prevotella sp. P5-108. Taxonomy (GTDB): domain Bacteria; phylum Bacteroidota; class Bacteroidia; order Bacteroidales; family Paludibacteraceae; genus Colicola. The sequence goes on along the minus strand of CAVHKB010000216.1, from coordinate 536 downwards.
GTTGCGCAATAACCAATGCGTAACAAGTTCCAATGCTATACATATAAACTATGGTCGCTTTTGTGCCGCCTTACACAAAAGTACGAAAGTGGTAGCCTTTCATATAACTGCTGCACACCATACTGCTCCCTAAAAACTGCCCTCCGCCAAGCCCCGTCATTCCTATGTGTTTCAAAGGTTTTATATAGGTTTTATATAGGACGCATATAGGACGAATATAGGATGAATATAGGAAGAACCTGCAAAACACCCATAGTTCCCAACTTAAAAGAATCCGACGGTTGCAAGCATACAGTATGAGGCTGCCTAAAGGTATTAGACAGCCTCTATATCAGCAGTTTACACTATCTTTGCGGGGATGAGTTTCTCGCGAATCCGAATGTATATGATATTCTCTTTCTTGGCGAATTCGGTCTTGACATAGCCCATACCGATACCCACTTTGGTAGTCGGCAGCATGATACCGCTCGTTACATTGCCTATTGTGTTGCCCTCTGCATCGCAAATCTCGTAGCCGTTACGCGGAATGGCACGCT
>CAVHKB010000215.1:0-3741 GCA_963636305.1 Prevotella sp. P5-108 | reverse complement strand
CTATATTCTTCCTATATTCGTCCTATATGCGTCCTATATAAATCGTATATAAAACCTTTGAAATGGGTAGTAAATAGTAGTGTTGGCGGAGGGCAGTTTCGGGCTTGGCGGAGGGCAGTTTCGGGCTTGGCGGAGGGGAGTTTTGAGAGAAATTTAAGGGAGAGAGGGAGTGAAAGGTAGGTGGTGGGAATGTTAAAGAAAGAGAGGGTGTATCCAATTTGTCGGATACACCCTCTCTGTTGGAGGTTAATGGTATGCGTACATCACCACAATATGCGTAGCGTTGTTGTGGGGGTCTGCAAGAGATACAAGCCAGTGGGCAGTGCGGTGAACGAATAGGAGGAGTTGGTCGTAGTGATTTTGCGACCTGCCGCATCGTAGATGTTTACCCAGATGTTATTGTCGTTGTGCAGAGTTGTGCCATCGTACCACAGTCCGTCGTCGGAGATGTTATCGAGAGCCGTAGCGGTACGGACAATAGCATTATAGACTTTCTGATTGATACCATCGGTGACGGTATAGTCGACGCCATAGTGGGTGTCGGAGAAATCAACGACTTCGCCATCGGAAGGTGTGACCCATGTACCGGTTGTGAGAACAGACACTTGCGGTTGCAGTGCGGTGAGGTCCGTTCCGTCCGGCACAATGAGCGTGATTGTCTGTGCGGCTTCGTTGATAGTAGCATCCTGCCCGTTGATACGGAAAGAGGTTATCCGCAGTTCGGGTGCTGCAAAAGATGAGGTAGCGTCAAGCAGATAGGTTACTATGTTATCAAGCAGCGTCTTACCTTGTGCCGAAAGCGAATCGGTGCTGGCTTGTCCGAGAGGGAACAGGATGTACTTTGCCTTTCGGAGTGAAGCGGGTATTTCGTGCAGGAAGGTAGCCTCCTCGCCATTGGAATAGTAGTCAGCACCCCGACACGGTGCCGTAGCGAGTGCGACAGAGTTACTGAGATTCGTATTGACAGGCATTAAGCCCCGTTTATTTGCTATGCCAGAGAGGATATTGATGGTTGCACCTTCTTTGGCTTGGAGTCCTTTGAAGATAGGGTGTGACGGTTGCAGTACAGTGATGTCGGTATTTGCGATACTGCCATTGTCGGGGAAGCCCCATCCTAATCGGGAGGTAGTATAGAGGAAGGACTTCATATTCAGTACGGGTACACTGAAGTCGCCGCGTGCTATGCTGATGGCTTCTTGATTGTTTGCGTCTACATTCTCGGAGATGATAAGTATGTTGTAGGCAGAATAGGAGTCCGCTTGACGAGGGGAGTCGTCAGCAGGTCGTGTCGTGATATCGTAGTTTTTGGTATTTAGATAGTTGTAGATGCCATCTTTGTAGGTATCGTTATAGAGGTATAATAGTGACTTTGCATTAGGGTCGATGATAATGATTTGTCCTTTTGCAGTTGCTTTGGGTTTGCCTGTATAGAGAGGTTCGGCAGTAACGGTGTAGGTATAGGTTTTGGGATAGGAAGTTTCCACTGCGGGTGTTCCGCTAATGGTGAATTGTCCGTTGTTATAGGTACCGTTAAGCCCCGAAGGCAGTCCGGTTACTGAAACAGTTTTTGCGAATTTTACTTCCCAGATGACAGGGACAAGTGTCTGTGTTGCTTTGACCTTTGCTATAGAGTCGGTAGGAATAGTAATTATAGGGGCAGGTACATCGACGATAAGTTTGCCGTTGATGGTATTACCACCCGCCGCAGAAATGGTGTAGGTGTATTCTCCTTCGGCGGTAGGTGTGCCGCTGATAGTGAATGTATTGTTGGTATTGTCTTGTGCGGTTGTTATTCCGTTCGGTTTAGTAGTCCAAGAGAAAGAAATATCGGCGTCGTTTATAGCGTTATAGGTGTAGATGACAGGTGTCATTGAGTCGTTGATCCAGACTGTATGTTCGTTGCCATCTTCAGGTGGGTACACTCTTGTTTCCACCTTAAAAGAGCCTGTAACGGAAGAGACGATGGTGTTAGTAGCATCTAACGCTACTACTTTATAGGTATATGTACCCACAGGACATTGAGCAGAGCCAGAGAGTTGGAGTGTATCACCTGCTGTGTTGATTGGTGAGAGTGTGATTCCAGTTGCAGTTGCGCCGACCCAGTCGAGCCGGTTTGATATATTGTTGCGGATTGCATAGCGTACGGGAGCAACAGGTGTTTCTTGAATGACGACCTGGTTAGAGTCGTTTCCCGATAGATATTTGACGCGGGGTTGATTGCTCAAGCGCAGAGAGAAGCCGTAGAAATAGTTATTGCTTGCTCCTAAACCGACGATTCGAATAAGATGGGCAGATGCTGTTATATCGAATGTTCGTATTGTTGCCGCTTTTGCGAGTGTCATTGTTTGTTTGACGCCGTCGATATATACCTCGAAATGACGACCTTTCGACTCATTGTCATCGTTGTCGCGAGCATAGAGTCGGAACTGATCATAGCCACTGACATAGAGTTCGAAAGCGTCATTATTGTACATTTTGGCATCAGCCGGCATTGCTGCGAACTCATCAGCAGCCGATGCTTTCTCCCCTCCTGATATATCCGCATTTCCTTCCATAGCCTGTGCGGTACCCTTGAACCAACCGTCGCGTGCTTTTGTTGCGTTCTCGGTATTTTGTGAATCCGAGCCATCGACTACACTGTAAGAGCCGCTGTTGGTTGTTGCGACGCCAAAGAATTTACTACCTGACGGGTTCTTTTGGCGCAGCACATAATAAACCTCGTATTCCCGTCCGTTGTATTTAACAAGAGGAGTGCCGTATCCACCTGCATACTCACTACCTTCGTAGATTTCTTGTTCGTGCAGCGTAAGAGCAGTTGTCGGCGTTTCAGGGGTATCGGGAGTTACAGGGGTTGAAGCCACAGCGAGCGTGACAGTATAAGTGACCGTAGCAGTGCCTTTGGTTACAGTATATTGCACGGGATTGGTAAAGTTCTGCGCACCTGTAGGGGAGTAGGAATCGGCATCGGCAATAGCAACAGTTGGCGTTAACGATGTGAGTGCAGTACCTGCGGGCAAGGTCGCAGTGATGGTGTGGTCTGTTTGGTTGACGGTGGCACTGACGCCTTCCACAGAGAAAGAGGTGATAGAGGGTGCGACGGTCGTTGCTCCTCCGCCAGTTTCAACAGTGATACTGCAAATATAAGTGGCGGAACCTGCAGTACGGATTACTTTTATAGCATTTGCTCCTGATGGTATATCACCTGCAGGAATGGTGTAAACGGATTCTTTCTTCTGACCATCGCTATTACAATTTTTTGTAGTTCCCCAAGATTGCCCTCCGTCAGTAGAAAAGGCATAACCAAATTTATCGGAAGTGCTACTACTTTTGATATAACCAGAAAAAGAGGCAGAAGTGATGGTTTCCGATGCAGGCAACAACCATGCAACAGAATTGTTTGTACTATTGAGTTTGTAACCAGTATCAGAAGCGTTTTTTGCACTGAATGCGGGATTAAAGGAGATGGTACCAATAGAAGGCGTTGGTTCGGCAGTTGTTTTCAGGCTGACAGTATAAGAGGTTGCGAAGGTTGTTCCTGTGACGAACAGGAGTAGGAGTATCGTTAAGATTCCGTTGTTTTTCATGAGTATATAGTTTTAATCAATTTATACAAATTTTCACGGTACAAAGATACATATTGAATAGGGTTGAGATGTAGAATGATTGGCAGTAAAAGTAGAATTATTGGCGTAGAATTATTGTTGGTGGGAGGAAGGGGGTAATTGGCAATTAACAATAAAG
>CAVHKB010000214.1:0-3742 GCA_963636305.1 Prevotella sp. P5-108 | reverse complement strand
CTTTATGAATAGTATATCGCTTAAGGATTGGATTATATTTCTTCAACTCTAAACGATCCGGAGTATTCTTACGATTCTTCGTAGTTATATAACGCGATGTACCTGGCAGACCACTCGCTTTCTGCTCGGTGCATTCAAGAATAACCTGTACTCGCGCCTCTTTCGATTTCTTTGCCATAATAATTCCTCCTTATTTATTCGTATAAATAACCTTTCTCGGCAGCACGCTTCAATGCAGCGTCTAACCCAATCTTGTTAATAGTACGCAGACCAGCAGCTGAAACATTCAGGCTAATCCAGCAATCTTGTTCTACCCAGTAGAACTTCTTATGGAACAAGTTTACATCGAAGGTACGCTTCGTATGCCTCTTCGAATGCGAAACATTGCATCCAACCATGGCTCTCTTGCCGGTGATTTGACAAATCTTTGACATTGTATTATAATTTTATTTATTTCAAACGCTCTTCCACCCTGCAATCATCTTCCCTTCAGGCTTCCTGCACGCTGCCTCAACCGAACCCTACCTACACCACACAAAAACAACGACGCAATATACGCCAAAATTGTGTGCAAAGGTACGATATTCTTTTTAATCCCACAAGAAAGATTACTATTTTTCTCTGTAATTATACAAAGACAAAATAGTAATACACTATCTTTCAGTACCTTATATACGCAAAACAATACCCTCTATCAGGCACTATCCTGTCCCCTATCCATACTCGAACGACCCTTCTACAATGCACTAAGGATAGCCGAACAACAGAGTTCACCATGAGGTGCGTACAACTCATAACAATGCTTGCCATCTATTTGGGCGTACCCTACAACAACCCTGTCATTCTTATACACCTCTCGCGAATAACGCAAATCCAAACGAAATGGAACTAATCCGCCAGGCTCATGCAAATCAAGCATACGCTCTAAATACTTACACGAATTACAATGCCCGTTATAATCTACATCCGAATAAGCAATTCGGTGAAGTTTCGATTCTTCGAACTTGCCAATATGTGTATGCCTGTGAGCCGCCTGCATATCCAAATGCTCATTACATTCTCCCACATCAAACACATCTCGGTCAAATATCGATTGTATCGTCCTGTCATCTGTGTTGATTATCGCCCACAGCGTACGCGCTTCTCCCTGAATAATACCATTGATATATATCCTAAAATTGCGGACACTCAGAGTATGTATATGTTCTTCAACCCAAGTCTCAACTACCATCTCATCACAAGGACTCGGCAACGAACGCATCTCCAACGACAGATTAGTAATAACCCATGTCAAATGCTGGGGATGAAGATACTGCACTCCAAAACCATGCTTGTCTGCTGATAACCCCGCACTATTTAGCAAATAATTCTCTAATGTGTAAAGCCTTAAAAGATAATGCTCATCAACATCCTGATATTGAATAGTGTAGGTGAATCTGTCTGCCTGCATAATAGTTGCTAACGCTTAATAATTAACTCGCATCATTTCAACCACCTGTCTAACCAATCAGTAAAAGTACGCTGCCACAAAACACCGTTCTGCGGTTTTAATACCCAATGGTTCTCATCAGGGAATATCAGTAGTTCCGCAGGTATTCCACGCATCTTGGCTGCATCAAAGGCCGCCATTGCCTGATTGGCAAGAATACGATAATCCTTCTCTCCATGAATACACAAAATAGGTGTGTCCCACTTGTCCACAAACTTATGAGGTGAATTCGCAAAGGTCCGCTGGGCAATCGCATTGTCTTTCTCCCAATATGCACCGCCCATATCCCAATTAGCGAACCACTTTTCTTCTGTCTCAAGATATTGCATCTCAATGTTAAATATACCGTCATGCGCAATAAACGCCTTGAAACGACCCTCATGATGACCTGCTATCCAGTACACACTGAACCCGCCAAACGAGGCACCGACGCAACCAAGATGCGCTTTATCTACAAATGGCTCCCCGCAGAACTCGTCTATCGCCGTAAAATAGTCACGCATACACTGTCCGCCGTAATCGCCGCTAATCTCCTCATTCCATGCATTGCCAAAACCTGGCAAACCACGACGGTTAGGTGCCACAACGATATAACCCTCCGCCGCCATCCGCATAAAGTTCCAACGATAACTCCAAAACTGACTTACCGGTGACTGGGGACCTCCCTCGCAATAGAGCAGGGTAGGATATACCTTCGTCGAATCAAAATGAGGTGGATATACAATCCATGTCAACATATCCTTACCGTCCGTAGTACGCTGCCAACGAGGCTCTACCTTACCCATATCCACCTTCTCGTAAATATGCTGGTTCTCAAAACTCAACTGTTTCAAATCCCTCTCTTCGCCGTCCAAACGCAACGAGTATATCTCATGAGCCTCACACATTGAGCAGCGCGTACAATATAGCCTATCGCCGTATATCCCCGCCAATGCATAGTTATACTGACCATCTGTTATCTCCCTCACAACTCCGTTCATATCAATACTGTACAAGTGCTGCAATGCGTGCCAGCAACCACCAAACAATATCTCTTCGTCATTCCTCCAACAGAACTCGTCCACATTGCTCTCAAACGCCTTCGAAAGAAATGTCTTCTCACCCGTCTTCAAATCCAATACAAACAACCTGTTCTGGTCCGACTCATAACCGTCCCGTTCCATACTGAGCCAGGCTATCTTTCCTCCGTTCGGCGAAAACTGTGGATTGGTATCATATCCCGCCATACCTTCCGTCAGGTTAACCGTCTTTCCCGTCGCTATATCATACAGATAAATATCCGAATTCGTACTGATTGCGTATGCCAATCCCACTTTCTTACGGCAGGTATATGCCACCTGCTTGCTGTCGGGACTCCAAGCCAACTGCTCCATTCCGCCGAAAGGCTTCATCGGACTCTCATAAGGCTCACCCGCTAATATATCCACTACATCCACCAAACCCTTCTTTGGGTCATACTTGCCCACAAACGGGTGAGGTGCCGACTCCGTCCACTCGTCCCAATGCTTGTACATTAAGTCGTCCACTATCCGACCCGATGCCAATGGCAAGTCCGAGTATCTATCTACCGTACGCTCTCCTACTTTTATCTGCGACACAAACAACAACTTCTCTCCGTCTGGCGAGAAACGAAAGCCCTCTATATCTCCCTCGTAATGAGTCATCTGTTTCTTGTGCCTGCCTTCTTTGTCCATCGACCATATCTGCATCGAACCGCCCTCGTTGCTCAAATAGGCAATCCTGCCGTCCCGTAACCATTGAGGCGACGACTGCTTGATATTGTCATGGGTCAACCGACGCACATGCCCGCCGTCCTTGTCCATCACAAACAATTCCGTGTTCGACGCATTCTGCTCCACCGAATAATACGATACCGAATAAACCACATCTCCTGTCTGTGGCTCTACCGATATATCACCTATACGACCCATTGCCCATAAGGCTTCCGCAGAGAACTTCCTGTTCTCTATCGTAGGACTCTGACGACCGATAATAACTTCTTCTGTCTTATGCATACAACTGCTTAATAATAAGGCCCATACAAGGACTTGTAATATATTTCTTTTCATACTGATATATTTTTCAATACATAGAACCGTCATCTCCGCATCTTCCCGCTGCAAAGATACATCTTTTTCCCAAATAATCAACCATCTCCTCCTTCTCTCCACCATCGTGTTTGTTGCATTCTTTGCATGTTAATTGTTAATTATTAATTGTTAATTTTATAGTGGCTGTAGAGCCATAGCGTGC
>CAVHKB010000213.1:0-3783 GCA_963636305.1 Prevotella sp. P5-108 | reverse complement strand
CTCAAAGATTTTTTCTTTATCCTCTTTTTTGAGTTTAGACCAAAGCCGCTCACACTTGGTTCGCTCTACTTTCTTATCATATAAGTCCCAAAATCTCTCAAAATCATTTTTAGAACCCTCAACATCATCATTTTTTGTCACTTTCTCTATGTTTGATTTATCAAACATATCTTTATTATCTGTATTGTTATTATCTGTATTAGTACTATTATATATACATTTGGCGATTTTGCCTGATGCATTTGGCGATTCTGCCAAATGCATTTGGCGATTTTGCACCTTGCATTGCACAGCAATGTTGTATCGCTCAATGAGGTCTAATCCGAAGTCTGTAAATGCATACCAACAAGACCTATTCATCTTGTCGGTATTGAAATTATCTACGAGTAGTATTCCTCCGTCTATCAGCCTTTTTGTTAGCCGCCTGACTTTATCTACAGACTTTAATTCAGGCACTAACTCAAGGATTGCTTCTCTACTGTTATAAGTCCAATATCTGCCCTCGTGCAGATTTGTATTATTGGCTGCGCTTTTGCTCACCCAAAAGGCAAAGTTCTGTATTAGAATAGCCTCTTCAATACCATATAGTTTGGCTATATTAACATCAAAATAGTGTATCATAGCGAACTTTAATATGACCAGCGGATGACGGGTTGTGAGTATTTGATAATGCTGTTAGAAAACCAATATCAAAGCAGCCCCTTTACTGTCTTATCATCTGTTGGTCGGTTGATTTTTACAGTAAACTATTGATAAATTCATTCGCCAATAGTATTCTGTTTTTCATTAACAGAACATCCTCGTCGTTTTGATTGATTCTGATGCAGACAAACCCGTTTTTTTGCATTTTATCAAAGAATACAAAATCGCACCACTGAAGATGGTTACACTCGCAGTGAGATTGGCACTGCCAATAGTATTCAGGCTTCTCTTCTTTTAACTGTTCTGCATTATGAATGGTTGCCTTGTACCGAATAAATGTTTCCGGTTTCGGACATTTTATTTCGAGGACTCCGATAGGTTTCCCTTTATCGTCCAGTACAATTCCGTCGGGGCTATCCCCGTAATTGTCAATTGTGTCGTGGAGGATAAACCCCGCTTGCGCCACTTCTCTCTGAAAGACTTTTTCATAAACCTTTCGGGCAATATCCTCATTTTCTTGTCCCCACCGAATATCTCTGGAGGATACATCCACCCTCATCATATATTCCTCAAACTGCAAGTCGTCATTCACAACTTGCGTTCTTAAATTCCTTTCAGCGGCAACCCTATATAGGTAGCCCTTTGCCGTGTCGTTAAATGTTTCAGGGGTGGGATTATTTTTTGTTGGTTTGTTGCATTTCATAACAAAATGCACATTACTACTGGTTATTTTCCCCAGTCGTGCTTTTAACCAATCGCTTGTCCCTTGTGCAAGACAAGAGAGTCTATCTTTTAGTTCATTATTCGTTTCCATAATTACTCGTTAAAAAGTTCCGAATTACTATCTCTTTCGCTTTCTGCGAGGCTTTCTCTGTCAGATAATACATTTGTTTCATCTGCGATAAAATCGTCCGCCTCGTCAGCGGAATTTGGCTTTTGGTTATCTACATATCTCATTGCTCCATTCTCATCAAGTATAACGCTCTGGTCATATTTGATTGCCTGCTGCATCTCAACGCTCATTGGGGCATCGCCTTTATTGAGCATTAGTTTTATAACGGTCTTTCGACACATAGAGTCGAAATTATCTTTCCATACCCCATACCCCTTTCGGTATGTTTGTGAGTATTTTACTCCGTGCTGCTCCAATTCTGCGACCGACCAATAGGTGGTCTTTTCATATCCGCTAACGAGGCGGAAATACCCCATATAGCCTATGACCCTTGCTTTCGCGCGGGCTTCGTCGTCTGTAATCCACTCGACGCTAACTTCGCCCGTGAGGCGGTTGCGCCCCTTTAGTTCTCCCTCGCGAACATCGGTTACATTTATAGTTCGGAACTGCCCACTCCTGATTGCCAATTGTGTTATTCCCTTGTAGCCGCATTGGAACTGTGCTTCTGTTATTCCTGCTCTTGTGTTTTTGTAAGGAATTACATACGCAAATCCTAAATTGTTATCCAGCGGCAGGTCAAGTGCTGTTGCTTTCAGTGCCGCAAACATCAGCGTTGTCGGCTCGCAGCATTGTAAATTCTTGTCGTTGCTCACCAGAGCCGTGAGGTTATTGACAAATGATTGTTTCTTCTCTCCCAAGACACTCTGCAAATATGCCTGTGTCTTAGTGTTTGTGATTGTTTGATTAAATACTTTCAGGTCACTCATAGTAGTTAAAATTTAATTGCCATCTAACTGCTTCAGGCATTGCAATATCTCGTTTTAGAAAAGCCTTTTAAGCCTATCTAAACTGCCATTCTTTTCGGCGATTTTGAACAATTTATATGCGACAGCCATAAATGCTATTGCCACGACTTTGCTTAGTACGAGGGGCAATATCGTTTCCGCCTCGCATAACAATAGTATAAATCCTATGCCCCAAAAGGCAGAGGCAAAAATTATAGGTATGTACTTCATTTTAGTCTAAATTTGGTTCGTATTCATGTTCATATTCAGGAGCGAGTGTCAATTCATTTTTTTCAAGAAGTTCGTAAAATTTATGAACATCAAAATCGTTTTTGATATTCATCCCGCCAACCTCTCTGCCGTCATCATCATAAATAGTTAGGTGTGCAGAGCATTCCCCCCAATAATCAAACACGCACACAAGCCACCCTTGAGGGAGGTCTGCCTCTGCTGAGTAATAGCCACATCCGTAAGGCAGATACTCTAACGAGTTCGCCAGCCATTCCACATATTCATCATAATCTTCATCTGTAAAATGAGCAGACAAAAGACCCTTTTCATTTATTTGTAGTTCCATTTTGTAGTTTTAGTTTTAGTTATTCCACTTGGCTCTTAATGTTTTGGCTTTCTCATCATAGATAGCAGCCTCTTTTAGGTCTTGCGTTTTTTCTAAACGCTCCACCAATTTCGGAGCGTGAATACTTATGTGAACGAGAAGATTCCCGTTTGCCACCGTGTTTACAAAGATGCCGCTTTTTGTTTGGTAGTTGCAGTATTCTGTGGCGAAGTACTCGCCATTCTCAATATCCATTCGGACATTATCCTCAATCACCTTGAGGGCTTGCTCTATTAGTGTAGCCATTTTTCTCTTGAATAAACAGTTCTATCGGTCTATGTCTTAAACCGTTTTCGTAGTACCACCTCCGCCATTGACGGAGGGCTTTCTTTGCGTAATTTTCAGTGACATTGAATTTTTTTGCCGCTCGAAAAGTACATATCCAAATAGGTATTCCAAATTCGTAATTCAGTCTTAGGATATAGTTGCGGATTTTCTCGCACAACAGATACTCCTCTTTATCTACCCTATGGACGATTTCGCCACTCGGCAGCCGCATTCGTTCCACTGCTATTGGACTCTTTTTATAAAAGTTCCCTCTGCAATCCCTGCGATTGTCACAATAAACTTAACACCAAGCCGCTTAGAGAGGTCTTTGGCAGTTTTGTAGATGGTCGGGTAGCGTGAGTCCCGTTCTTTGATGACAAGTTCATCCCCAACAGAGAATGATAGTAATGTCGCTCTCACATCTACTTTTCGCACAAGATACGCGCTTTTTTGTTTTGCACTTTCCATATATTTAACTAACTTTGCAAGTTATTTGATTTATTGAAATAGTTCAAACCAAATATCAAACCATAGTTCAAACTATCAGTTTTAATTAGTTGTAAATAATGTTACAAATATAA
>CAVHKB010000212.1:0-3820 GCA_963636305.1 Prevotella sp. P5-108 | reverse complement strand
TATTGTGAGTGCGTGATTCGATAAAATTGCCTCTCGATAACCTGCTCGTTTTGAGCCAATCGTGAGTTCGAATCTCGCTATCCCGACGGAATAAGAGTAAGTAAACAATGGTTGTTGCTTACTCTTTTTCTTTTGTGTTGCAGGTGTCAGGAAAGAACAAGGCGGGACGAAGAGTACTTCGTCCCGCCTTGTTTGTGCGATTATTGTAACCGATTGTTATTCCGATTAATAGAAGTTGGAACGGTTGTCGGTGATTTCTGCTTTCTCTTCGATAAGGCTTACCAACTGATAGGGTAGGCTGTAGGAATAGCGTGCGTTGAGTTGCCGTATCTCTGCGGCTGCATCGAAGGTGCCTTCGGTTGTGTTTTTGCTTACGCTACGCAAGACGAATACTCCGTTGTTGCCTTTGACAGGTGCTGATGTTTCTCCCTCATTCAGAGCGAGTGCTGTACCAATAGCAGCGGGTTCGACACCTGCATTGCCGAAACGATATGCGTTGAAGGTTACATTGTCGGCCGTGAGAACTTCGGAGTTCATTTTGTTGGCTGCCTCTTCCAGTGTGTTGACGCCTTGCAGGTCGGATATGATTTGTTCGGCTTTCTTATCGCGTAGTATCTCACGACGGAGGTCGGCACTGACTTCGTCCAAAGTGCGGTATTCGCCGTCGTGTACTTCGGTTAGAACAGCAGCGACATATTTGTCACCACAGTCGAAGATGTCGCTAACGGCACCGTCTTTAGCACCGAACGCCCATCGTACGATGGCGCGAGATTGCTTCAAGTTGTCCACTTTGTCGGCGTTTTTGTCGAGGTTGAAGACAGGATGTACGGTCATACCATTTTCTTCGGCAGCGGCAAGGAATTTCTCTTCTGTGTTATTGTTGATAACGAACTGCTTGGCATCATTGTAGAGTGCGGCATAGGTTTTGCTGGAAGCCGTTACTTTTCTTTCGAGAATAGCCATCTTTACTTTGGGTGTCGGTGTGCTTTTCTCCATGATTTGAGCGACTTGCAGTCCAGTACCGTAGGGGAGACTAAATATGCTGTGATTAGCAAGCGAGAAGGCTTTATCTGCCATTTCTTTGGGCATATCGGTTTCTTGAAGCCATCCTAATTCTGTTGCGTCGCCAAAAGCACCTTTGGACCATTGTTGCTTGAGCGAGTCAAGTTGGTTGGCGTTAGCAAGAACGGTATAGCGTAGTTTGACCGAGTCGGACAGATTATATCCCGTTTCAACGAGTCTTGCGATAGAATAGGTGTCGTCAGCAAAACTGATTGCGGTTACATCGCCTGCCTTTGCTCCTTTGGAGAATGCAAAGTCTTTGTAGCGTGCAGGAATGGTGCTTTCGGAATAGTTCTTGCCATCGTAAACAATGTCGGAATTAGAGTTGACGATAGCCGCGAGTTCGTTTGTTTTGGCGTTGATGAATTCGTCGTGCAAGCGGTTAATCCACTGTTCCACTTCTTCGTAGTCGTAGGATGAAGGGTTGATGTCGAATATGACATAGTTGATAGCACGGTTCGGCTCTTGTTTGTATTGTTCTTTCCGTTGGTTGTAGAGTTTACGGATGTCGCCATTGCTTACTTTGACGGTAGAGTCGGGTATGCTGTAATAGGGTTGTTCGGCATATAGTACATTGGCGGTAGTGAGTCTGCTGTTGAATGCATATTTGGCATCTACATTGTTTGCGCCAACCAGTTCGCTGAGCAGATTGATGTATTTCTCTTGCAGATAGTTGAGTTTAACAGCGTTTTCCCAATACTTCCAGTAGGAGCGAGCCTGTTCGATGCTTGCTGCTTGCTCGGCATCTTCTGGGTCGGCGTCAATACTGTTCAAGAATTGGATAAGGCCCAATCGATTGAATTGTCCGCTTTGGTCGTAGAATGCGCGTCGTTGTTGGATGATTTGATGTGGGTGTTCGCCTATACAGAGTTCGGACAGTTCGTCGGTTGTGACAGTCATTCCGATTTTTTCTGCTTGCGTTTCGAGAGTGTACTTTGCAAGCATAGTCTGCCATGTCTGATTGTTGATGTACGACTGCATTTCGTCGTTCATATCGTTTCTGCCCGTTTCAATCTTCATGACCTCAGTGAGTTGTTCGCGTGCTGCTTCGTACTCGGTGTAATGAATGTCGTTGCCTTCGATGCTACCGATATTTTCCCGTGAGCGATTAGCGAAAGTGCTACCAGAACTAAAGAAGTCTCCTAAGATGAAGGCCAACATAGCGACTCCTACGACAATAAGCAAGAGCGCACCATGCTTGCGGATTTTTTCTAATGTTGCCATTGTATTATGTTATTTATTATATTCGTTTATTGTATGCAATTGTTTTCCGTAACAGAGCGTGCTGTTCGGTCTGTCGGAAATTCAGCCTGCGAAATTAGTAAAAAAAATGTATTGAGCCAAATCTATATTAGAATTTTTACGGTTTCTATTCTGTTGTCTGCTATTTTCAAGCACTTCATTTGATATCCGCCTGCTTGAATGGTTTCGTTTACTTTTGGGAAGCCGCCTGTTTCGTTGAGTATAAGTCCTGCCAATGTGTCGTATTCTTCTTTCTCGGGCAGGTGCAAGTTGAATTTTTTGTTGAGTTCTTCCACCTCCCATCTTGCGGAAACGAGCAGTTCGTGTTCGTTGATTTGTTTGGCGAGGTAGTCCTGATTGTCGTGTTCGTCTTCTATTTCGCCGACGATTTCTTCCATCAAGTCTTCCAATGTGACGATGCCAGCCGTGCCTCCGAACTCATCGATGACGACGGCTATTGATCGTTTCTGTTGCATAAAGGTACTCATCAGTTTCTGTGCCGCCATATTTTCGGGTACGAAAGGCATTCGTTTGATATGTTCCCGCCACGAGTCTTGATGTTCGAACATTTCGAGGCAGTGGATGTATCCTATGATATTGTCGATATCTCCTTTGTAGATAGGTATTTTGGAGAAGCCTGATTCCTGGAAGGTTTCTTTGAGTGTTTGCGTATCGACCTCGAAGGGCAGAGCGACCACCTCTGTTCGTGGAACATAGCAATCACGGATTTTTACCGAAGAGAAGTCCAAGGCATTTTGTAGGATGTGCATTTCGTTTTCGGAGGGGGCATCGTCGTTGTCGGACGAAGCGGAGATGGATTCTTGTACCAAGTAGTTGAGGTCGGCGCGCGAAAAGGTGAGGTCGCTGTTTTTAAGTGTTACCTTTTCTCCTGTGATGCGCAGTAGTAGTTTGGAGAGAAGCGTGCAGAACCATGCTATAGGGTAGAGGATAATATAGATGATGAACAGAATAGGACTCATGGTAGCAAGCCATGCGTTGGGATTATTGCGCATGACAGTTTTGGGCAGGTATTCTCCGAAGAACAAGACTACAAGTGTGGCTATGAGCGATATGGTCAGGGATATGATTGCTCCGCTTTTCATAAAGGCGAAAACCGGAGTGAGCAATGTGTTCATCTGTATGGAGAAAACAACGAGTACGATGTTGTTTCCGACCAGCATTGTTGTGATGTATTGCTGTGTATGTTTGTAGAAATAACTGACGATTCGTCCTATGAGTCCGTTCTGTTCTTTCTCTATTTGGAATTTGAGTTTGTTGGCAGTGACGAATGCTATTTCCATACCGGAGAAGAATGCGGACAATATGAGCGCAACGATGATGGTGATAATGACACTGGTGTGCATAGTGTGTAAAAAGAATGATTGCAGTGGTGTTCTTTTATTTAGGGAGCAAAGGTACGGAATTTATTTTGAGTGCGCAAGTGTGGGTTGTAAAGAGGTTTTGAGTGTTTGGAGGGGATGGTGTTGGTATATTCGTCCTATATTCGTCCTATATG
>CAVHKB010000211.1:0-3857 GCA_963636305.1 Prevotella sp. P5-108 | reverse complement strand
CAACAAGAACCTCTACTCCGCCCGTTTCGAGGAGAACACGGACGGCAGTGATACTTACACTATGGTGCTGCCTATGGTGGCAGGCGTAGCGGAAACAACCCAAACAATAACAATGTAAGACTATGGCAAACAAACAGATTTCACGCATTAAGAGTGCTATAACGGGCGAGGAGTACGACATCGTTACCCGCTATCAGGACGAAACGATGTCCGTTAAACTGTCGTGTGCAGACGACATCACTTGGGAGAACTACAAGGTAGCCGTTCAGAACATCACAACGGGTGCTTACTCCGAGCATACGCTGCTCGAAACGGGCGAGTGTTCTTTCGCTATCCCTATGGGCGAGACCTACGAGGTTACGCTGCCTACTATCGGCGACGCTTACGGACAACCGCTTGTGCGCAAGTTCGTGGCACAGGTGGGCTTCCGCTCTATCAACTACGAGTACACGGAGGCTGTCACCAAAGAGGAGCAGGTGAATATCATCATTAAGGTAAAAGAAACTACCGCAGGAGGTGCAATGTCTGACATCGCAGGCAACACCGTTATTGCCACACTCGCAGACGGAGAAACCAAGACAGCGACTATATCCGACACGGGTACGGCTACTATCAATATCCCCTACGGGGTGTACTACACACTCTCGTTCCCGACCGTATCGGGCTACACGCACGACCACATAGCGGACACTTTCCTCGCAGGCATTCCCTCCCGTAACGAGGTGGTGCATTACTATATGCTCTCGTCCGACATAGACGGCGTGTACGGTATCGACAGCGACGGAGAGCCGCACTCGCTGTCCGAGATACAAGCAATGTCCGATGACGACAAAGCAAAGATTATCTTGGGTGCGTTCACTTGCGCAGAGTTAGGCAATAACGGGTTCTGTTGGAAAATCAAAGAGCCGTGTGGGCCACTGACGGCAGGTGCTTCCTCTCCGCTTATCACCAAGCAATGGGCAAATAACAATAATTTCCTACTTGTCGATTCGGAGAATAAGTACAAGGTACTCAACCAATCGGACGAGAACTGCCCGTTCTACAACGAAGGCTTGTCGAATGACGCAGGAGGACAGAAGTACTTCAACAACGGTTCGGAGTACACGGACTTGATACTGAAAGCAGCGGAGGAGATGATAGCGGCAGGTACAGCCCCTGCTAACTTCACCACGCCTGCGGCTACCTACTGCCGCGAACAGACACTGACGATAGCAGGTGTAACCAAGAAAGGCTTCCTGCCTGCCTACGGACAACTGCGCCGCTTGGCGTTGAACTTCAACAGCCTGCAAGCACTCTACAACGCACTCGGTATAGCCACAAGCACTATCAACTACACCCCGACCGTTTCTACCGGTTTCTGGTGGACGAGTTGTCAGTATAGTAGTACGAACGCAGTGGACTTTTACAATGGCGGGTTCGGCTACCGCAACAAGTCGAACGACTACAGTGTGCTCGTGTGCTATGACCTTTAATTTTAGCCATTAGAGCCGTGTGGGGCATTCCTGCCCCACACACTAAAATATAACGACAAATAAAAAGATAACAATAGTATTAACCAAAAAGCACGGCGACACAATGGAACTCGAGAAAAAATCTACGGACATACCCCTCTACACGGCGACTTACCGTGTATTGGAGGAGGTGGATTTTATGCTCGATTACTACAAGAGAGATAGGCGACATACACTCGGACAAAAAATCTACAACACCACGCTTGGTCTGTTCGATTACCTGCAAGAAGCAGTGGATTTTCCCGAACGACGGGAGCAAGCCCTGCGCAGATACATCGGGCAATACACCACGCTGAAGACCCTCCTCAAACTCAGCAACGAGCACGGCTATATGCGGTTGGAGAACTACCTCCGTTTAGCCAAGCCATTGGCGAGTATAGAGAGGCAGGTCAACGGGTGGTTACGAAAAGTGCAAGCAGACAATACACAAGCCGGAGTTGGCAGCACAGACTGTCAAGAGAGCATATAGATTAAAGGTGGCTGCCCACTCACACCCTCGTAAGAGCGGAGAGTTAAGAATAAGTCAGTGGCAGCAGGCGCGGTAACTGGTGGACGAGTTGTCAGTATAGTAGTACGAACGCAGTGAACTTGAACAATGGCGGGTTCAACAACAACAACAAGTCGAACAACAACAGTGTGCTCGTGTGCTATGAAATTTATTCTACATGATGTGGTGTACGATTGAAGAGGTGTACGAAGCCTATCTCGATTGCCGCCAACGGAAAAGAAACAGTAAGTCCTGCGCTCTGTTTGAGCAGAACGAACTGACAAACATATATGTTCTTTGGAATGATTTGAATACCCACCGCTACACAATAGGCAAGTCGATTGCCTTTTGCGTAACACGACCGAAAGTGCGGGAGGTCTTTGCAGCCGATTTTAGGGACAGAATAGTCCATCACCTGCTAATTCTCCGATTGCTGCCCTTATTCGAGGCGGCTTTCATAAGCGACACCTACAACTGCCGCAAAGGCAAAGGAACGGAGTACGGCGTGCAGTGGGTGGCAGCGATGGCGGAGCGATACGCTGACGGCTGGGTGCTGAAATGCGATTTGCAGGGGTTCTTTATGAGCATTCATAAACCCACACTTGCAGACGCATTGGAGCAGTTTATACGGGCAAACTACCAAGCAGCCGATATCGAGGATGTCGTATGGCTCGCCCGCTTGATTGCCCTCCACTCGCCTGAACGCAACTGCACACGGCAGGGCGATTTGGGATTGTGGGACATACTCCCGCCGAACAAGTCGCTGTTCTGCAACGGCACGGACTACGGGCAAGCGATAGGCAACCTGACAAGTCAGATATTTGCCAACTATTACCTGCAACCGCTCGACACCTATCTGTCGCAACTGCCCGACACCCGCTACGGACGCTATGTGGATGACTTTGTGGTATTTGCCCGCACCAAAGAGGAACTGTTACGACTGCTGCCCCTCGTGCGGAAACTGCTTGCAGAGCGTGGATTGATACTCCATCCGAACAAAGTCTATCTCCAACCCGTACGGCACGGACTGACTTTCATCGGCAGCACTATCCGACACGGCAGGATATACGCAGGCAACAGAACGGTAGGCAACCTCACCAACCTCGTGCGGCGATACAACGCCTACTATGCACACGAGCGGGTGAGTACCCACGAGGAGTTTGCGCAACGCTACAACTCCTATATGGGCTACCTGATACACCGCAAGTCGTACGCCATACGCCGCCGTGTGTGGGAACAAGTCAGCCAAGAGGCAAAGCGATACTGCTATATTGAGAATATGCGGGTCGTCAAAGTAAGAAACAAGTATAAACAACGAAATAAACTACTACAGCATTATGGTAAAAACAGCCATTCAGACAAGCGAGTTTGCCGAGGTGCAACAGGCGTATGAGCGAAACGGCAAGCAGTACTATTACCTCAACCTACTGCCGCAGGAGCAAGACGAGATGACCGTCTGCTTACAGTCGGTGCTTGACCACGAGCCAACGGAGGAAGACAAGACCGACATCCTCACCAAGTATGCCGCATTGGTGCGTAGTGTGGTGCTGCACAACATCGCAGACTACGACCAATCGGCGGACATAAACACCATTACCATTGACGGCAACAGCGGTTGGTGGGATAAGGCAACCCGTGTAGGCTTGTCGAACTCTATCGCCGCCGAGCAAGCCGCAGGCGAAACCGACACCACACTCTATCTTGGCGACAACGCTATCCGTTGCACGATAGACAAAGCCAAAGAATTGCTGCAAGCCATTGAACTCTATGCACTCAAATGTTACCGCCGCACGGAGGGACACCGAGCAGCCGTTGCCGCTCTCACCGACGCAACCGCCCTCGAAGCGTACGATTACCGA
>CAVHKB010000210.1:0-3875 GCA_963636305.1 Prevotella sp. P5-108 | reverse complement strand
GCTATGGCTCTCATATCATCTACGCATGTTAATTGTTAACTGTTAATTGTTAATTTCATCCACTTTCGGCTTTGGGTCGGTGCGTCAAAAATCGAGCGAGTACTGCGAAAAGCGGAGGTACTGTTTGAGCGAAGCGAGTTGTGCCTCCGCCGCAGGACGAGTGAGTATTATTTTTGGCAACGCCCGACACACGCCGATGAATTTTCTTTGCTTCGTTTCTTTTGTTCATGCAAAAGAAATGAAGAACATTCTTCCCTCCGAAAAGGAGGTTTTGTGCAGCGCTTATGTTAACTGTAGAGCCATAGCGTGCTATGGCTCTCAACTCTCCTTCGCAGGTAGAACATTATGTTCCCCTCCAACCACACATTCCCCTTCGACCATACTCTGCATATTAATTGTTAACTGTTAATTCTTAATTGCTTTCTTCCCCGCATGTTAATTGTTAATTATTAATTCTTAATTATTAATTCCCTCCTCCCTCCTCCAACGCACACTCGTATACACTAAAATCTATTAATACCCCCCCCATAATTAGCAAATAATTACCATTTTATTTGCGTATATTAAATGTTCATATTACCTTTGTACCCGCGATATTAGATAAGACACATACAAACCCTTCAACAACAGACGGTATGAAACACTTACAATCTCTTTTGATAACACTCTTCTGTGCAATCAATGCTCTTTGGGCAAGTAACTTTACTCCTGCCGCTTTCACTATTGCGGCAGGCAAACAAGTCTATTTCTCATCGGGTAACTTACAATGCACAGGCGTAACAAGTGGTACCTATACTTGGGCATTTGCCGAGAACCAATATGATATATTGGGTGATGCCAATATAAACGGCACTGCTCTCGCCAACAAGATAGACCTCTTCGGTTGGAGTGCAAATAACAACTATGCCAAATGGGGTATCGGCACTTACGATCAAAGTTCTCCCTATTACAATGGCGACTTTGTCGATTGGGGGCAGAACATCGGCGATGGCACTACTTACCGTACTCTTACCAAAGATGAGTGGACTTATCTGCTCAACACGCGCACCAATGCAAGCGAAAAGAATGGTGTTGCCCGTATTAAACTCAATAGCACTGGCTCACAATATGTAAACGGACTTATTCTCCTCCCCGATAGTTGGAAACTCCCAACGGGCATAACATTCAATAACGGCTATGCAAGTACATATTCTGCTGATGCTTATGCCACGCAAAACACTTATACCATCGCCCAATGGCAGCAATTAGAGGCAGCAGGGGCCGTCTTCTTGCCCGCAACGGGTAACCGTACCGGGACAGAGATGAGTAATATGCAAACCGAAGGTTACTACCATACGGCTACGCCGAGCAGCTCGTACATGTCGTACTTTTTTATCTTTTATTCGAATGCTATCGGCGTACCGCCCTATGCTCGCTGTAATGGGTATGCCGTTCGTCTCGTGCAGGATATAGAAGTTAAATATACCATTACTATCACCACGCCTCAATACGGCAGTATCACAACGGACAATACCGAATATACCGCCGGCGAAACGGTTACGCTGACCGTTACACCCGACGCTTATTATTATACATTGAAGTCGCTCACTGTTCTGCAAGGTACGACAGAGATTAATACGACAGCAGTCGATGGAACTACCGACCAATATACATTCACCATGCCCGCAGGCAATGTGGACATTACTGCCGAGTTCGAGAAACTCACCTCTGCCTTTATACCCGCCCTATTCAGTATTGCGGCAGGCAAACAAGTCTATTTCTCATCGGGCAACCTGCAATGCTCTGGCGCAACAGGTAGCACCTACACTTGGTCATTTGCCGAGTACCAAACCGATATACTCGGTACTGCCAATGTCAGCGGAGGAACGGAGGAGTACAGCGAGAGTTATGCTTACATGAAGACCGGTACAGCCCTTGCTGACAAGATAGACCTCTTCGGTTGGAGCGGCAGCACGGGAACAGCCAAGTGGGGTATCGCTACCTCCAAAACGGGTTCGGACTATGCAGGCAACTTCGTGGATTGGGGGCAGAATATCGGCGATGGCACCACCTATCGTACACTGACTAAAAATGAGTGGTACTACCTGCTCTATACCCGCACCGATGCCGATAGTAAGAAAGGTGTTGCTCGTATTAACCTCACCACCGATGGCTCGCAGTATGTGAACGGGCTTATCCTCCTTCCCGATACTTGGAATTGCCCCAAAGGGGTAACCTTCAACAGCGGCTATGAAAGTACATATTCCATTGAGGCCTATGCCACGCATAATTCCTATACCCTTACCCAATGGCAGCAGTTGGAATCCGCAGGTGCAGTCTTCTTGCCGGCAGCAGGTTATCGCGACGGTTCGTCTGTCTCTGTTGTGCAACGCTGTGGCTACTATTGGAGTGCTACTGCCGGCACAGCGAACAATAATGCATACCTATTGAACTTTCAATCGTCAGGAACAACCACAAGTTATGACAATATCCGTGTTAGTGGAAGGTCGGTTCGCCTTGTGCAAGACCGCCGATATGCCATCGCTGTTGTCCCGTCCGAGAACGGAACGGTTGTTCCCGATAGGACGGAGGGTATTACCGGTAACTATATCCGCCTCACCATTACCCCCGATGCGGGATATGAATTGGAAAGCCTCACCGTAAAAGACGCTGCGAACAATTCCCTTGTGCTGTATAGCAACAATCGAATGTTCGTTATGCCTGCGAGTGCAGTAACCATAACGGCATCATTCAAGAAAACGAACTACAACATCACCATTAAGGAAAGCGAGAACGGCAAAGTGGAATCCTCTGTCGCAACAGCCCAAATGGGCGATAAGGTAACACTAACCATTACGCCCGACGCGTACTATGCACTGAAGTCGCTCACTGTTCTGCAAGGCACGACAGAGATTAATACGACAGCGGTGGCGGGGACTACCGACAAATACACATTCACCATGCCCGCAGGCAATGTGACCGTAACTGCCGAGTTCGAGAAACTCGCCTCTGCCTTTACACCCAAGGCTTTCACTGTTTCCGCAGACGGCAAGCAGGTCTATTTCTCATCGGGCAACCTGCAATGCTCTGGCGCAACAGGTAGCACCTACACTTGGTCATTTGCCGAGTACCAAACCGATATACTCGGTACTGCCAATGTCAGCGGAGGAACGGAACAATACGGCGGCGCAACATACGGATACCAAAAGACCGGCACTGCCCTCGCCGACAAGATAGACCTCTTTGGTTGGAGTGGTAGCACGGGAACAGCCAAGTGGGGTATCAGCACCTCTCAAACCGCTGCCGATTACTCGGGAGAGTTCGTGGATTGGGGTCGGAACATCGGCGATGGCACTACTTACCGCACCCTTACCAAAGAGGAGTGGACTTATCTGCTCGACACACGCACCGACGCAAGCGAAAAGAAAGGCGTTGCTCGTATTAACCTCACCACCGATGGCTCGCAGTATGTAAATGGGCTTATTATCCTCCCCGATAATGGGGAAATCCCAACGGGCATAACATTCAATAACGGCTATGCAAGTACATATTCTGTAGATGCTTATGCCACGCATAATACTTACACCATCTCCCAATGGCGGCAATTAGAGGCAGCAGGGGCTGTATTCATCCCTGTTGCAGGTCGACGATTCGGGACGGAGGTGTCTTCTGTGCAGATAGCGGCTCTCTATTGGTCTTCCACACTTGACGCTGCGGACAAAACATATTACATGAACTTTAATTCAAATAGTAAAAATGATACTTATGAAACCAACCGCTACCGCAGTTGTGCTGTCCGCCTTGTGAAAGACAATGTACTTATTTTCAACAATGCTTCAGGCGACGGTCTATGGAGCAATGCCGCTAACTGGAACACGAACTCAGTACCGACCGCA
>CAVHKB010000209.1:0-3905 GCA_963636305.1 Prevotella sp. P5-108 | reverse complement strand
GGTAGTGGTAGGGTAATTCGTCCGACATTCGCCCGAGATTCAGCCTTTAATAGTCCGATAACCGCCATAAATTCGCCCGAGAACCGCCGTAGACTTGTCCCGCATTTGTCCGAGATTGGAGGCTATAGCCGCAAACAAAACACCCAAATAGGACAGCCACAGCGTAGGGAAATGTCCCTATACTTGCCCTGATAGAATGCTGTCAATCATGAACCATTACCGATACATAACCGAAGCATAACCGAAGCATAACCGAAGCATTAAGCCAACTTGACTATAAGAAGCCCCTACCTTCGCCCTGCTTTTCTGCTGCTCGAAACCTACTATTCCGCCGTCCGAAACCTCTTTCTCCGCCACCTCGCTCCCTATTTCCCCTGTTTTGTTCCCTCTTTACCCCACAAAATGACAGAAAAAGCGCCCATTATTTGTGTATCTCGCAAATAATCCCTACTTTTGTATCGTGCTGCGAGCAGGGTACAATCCCGCCGGCACACAGACATAATAGAAAAGGCGTTTACTTCGTCGTAATTCTGGTCTTGGAAACTAGGAACTTTCAAACGCACCCAGAGAACGATAATAGTAAATGTCTACGGAGTGTATATTCCCTCCGCCGCACGACAATGGGGCAACCCATGTCGTGTATGGCGTGGTATATACGCGCGTGGACAAACTATATCGAACTTGGTGCAAGGTAGTGTTCCTAGACCCCCAAGAACAAGTTCCGCAAGGTATAGTTGCCCACGCGTTTTTTATATACCTGCCATGCGGGCAACCATGGCACAAGTGCATTGCGTATGCCCACACTCAATTGGATTGGAAAAGAGAAAGTCGTTACTCACGTCGACCATGTCCCCTACCGCGTATTAGACCACAAGTACGACTATGGCGAGCCGACGGATAGCCCTGCGGCAGGCGAGGACGGAGGCGACATGATTATCCACGGCGACAATCTCGAAGCCTTGAAAGCCCTGCTGCCAAAGTACGAGAACAAGGTGGACTGCATATACATCGACCCGCCGTACAACACGGGCAACGAGGGTTGGGTGTACAACGACAATGTGAACGACCCGCATATTCGCAAGTGGTTGGGCGAGGTGGTAGGCAAAGAAGCCGAAGACCTCACCCGCCACGACAAGTGGCTATGCATGATGTACCCCCGCTTGGTGCTGCTGCAAAAACTCCTTTCTCCCACAGGAGTGATGTTTATTTCTATAGACGACTTTGAGCAAGCCAATTTACTGGAAATATGCAATGAGTTGTTTGGAGTTCCTAACACAGAACAATATATATGGTGCCTACAAGACAAAAGTGAAAGTTCCTTTGTCAAAACAGCAGGACTTACCGTTAGAAAAGAACACGAATATATCATTGCTTGCTTCAAGAATAGCAATACTCGCTTCAATAAATACATAGGACAAAGGGATTTTGCAGAAGCAATTCATACCAATCCCGACAATGACCCAAGAGGTTCTTGGTTCTCCGGAAACATATCAAGAAATGGAATCAAGACTACTACCGGTTCTAAATACTACACAATTACCAATCCTGCGGGGGAGAGTTTTACACGAAATTGGACTCTAACAAAAGAAGAGTACGAAGAGGCTCTGAAAGACAATAGAATATATTTTGCAAGGAACGGAGCAGGCGTTCCGAGAATTAAGATATTCCCATCCAATGAATCGCAGTTGATACAAAGTAGTCTATTTACCGATGTACACACATCAATCACAGGAAAAAAAGAAGTAACTGCTATATTTGGAGAATCTACATTTCCATTTCCTAAACCAACAACCCTAATTTCACGACTATTACAAATAGCCGCCAACAAAGACGCCCTTATCCTCGACTCCTTTGCGGGGAGCGGCACAACCGCCCACGCTGTCTTGAATCTCAACAAGCAGGACGGGGGACACCGCCGCTTTATCTTGGTCGAGATGTGCGACTATGCCGAGACCATTACCGCCGAGCGAGTGCGGCGTGTCATCAGCGGCTACGGCGAGGGCAGCAAAGCCGTGGAGGGTACGGGCGGCGCATTCTCCTACTACGAACTGGGCGAGACCCTTTTCGACCCCAAGACGGACTTGCTCAACGACCACGCCGACACCGAACACATACGCGAATATGTGTGGTACTCCGAGACGCACACGCCCTACCGCCGCCCCGACGCCACCGCGCACCCCTACCTGCTTGGGCGGCACGACCGCACCAACTACTATTTCTACTACCTCCCCGCCCAAGAGACCTGCCTCGATTGGGATTTCCTCAACACCCTGACCGAGCAAGACCGCGCCGAGATGTACATCATCTACGCCGACCGCTGCCTGCTCTCCGAGAAAGAGATGGCGCAGAACAACATCCGCTACAAGAAAATTCCCCGCGACATCAAGCGCGTATAATCCCCTTACCGCCAGCGGCAAACCAACAGAAAGGACACACTATGGAACTGAAAGCCTATCAACAAGCCAACCTCGATGCACTCGACCGCTTCTTGCACTGCGTGGAGCAGAACAACGACATCAGCCAAGGCTACAAAGTCTTCTGGCAGACCAACCGCCCGCCGCTGACGCCTGCTGCGGGAGCGGTTATCGCTCCCTACAAGAACAATGTGCAGGGCGCACCGCATGTCTGCATGAAAGTGCCTACGGGTGGCGGCAAGACCTTTATTGCCGCAGCCGCACTGCGCACCGCCATCGACCATATCCGCCCGCCTTACAAGGTGGTAGTATGGCTTGTCCCCTCCAATGCCATTCTTGAGCAGACACTCCGCAACCTGCGCACCAAGCAGCACCCCTACCGCCAACGCATCGACACCGACTTTCAGAACCGCGTGGAGGTGTACGACAAGCAGCAGGTGCTGCTGGGGCAGGGCTTCTCGCTGACAACAGTACGCGAGAACCTCAGCCTGCTCGTGCTGTCGTTCGACTCGCTGCGCACCAACAACAAGGAGGGGCGCAAAGTCTATCAGGAGAACGGCTACCTGCAGTCCTTCGCCCCGTTGCTCAAAGAGCGCAGCGGTGCACTGCTCTCGGAGGGCGACGACGAGGTGCAACTGATGAAAGTGTTGCAAGCTGTCCACCCGATTGTCATTGTCGATGAGAGCCACAACGCCAAGTCGAAACTGTCGGAGCAGATGCTCAACGACCTGCACCCGTCGTTGGTGCTCGACCTGACGGCAACGCCCGCCGAGAACAGCAACATCATCTGCTTTACCGACGCGCTCGAGTTGAAGAGCAACAACATGGTCAAACTGCCTGTCATTGTCTATAACCACGCCAACAAAGCCCAAGTGTACGACTCGGCGCTGCACCTGCAACGCAGCCTCGAGCAAGCCGCCTTGCGGCAAAAGGACGCAGACTACATTCGCCCTATCGTGCTGTTCCAAGCCGAATCGAGAATGCAGGACAAGGAAGACCGAGAGGTGATAGACAAGGTGAAAAAGACGCTGTTAGACCTGCACATCCCCGAAGAACAAATCAAGATAAAGACTGCCGAGACCGACGAACTGAAAGGCATCGACCTGCTCTCGCCCCAATGCCCCGTGCGCTATATCATTACCGTCAACGCCCTCAAAGAGGGATGGGACTGCCCCTTCGCCTACATACTGGCATCGCTTGCCGACAAGTCCTCGCCCGTTGATGTGGAGCAGGTCGTGGGGCGTGTACTGCGTCTGCCTTATGCCCGCCGCAACCAAGAGGAAATACTCAACCTGAGTTATGTACTGACCGCCTCCGCCAAGTTCCAAGACACACTCAACAATGTCGTGCGGGGGCTGAACCACGCAGGCTTCTCCGACCAAGACTACCGTGCCGCCGACCTTACCGAGTCCGCTGCACCCAAGTCCGCCCCCGCCGCCGTGCCGAGCCTGTTCGGCGACGATGCTTTTCCCGCAACGCAGCAGAGTACAT
>CAVHKB010000208.1:0-3923 GCA_963636305.1 Prevotella sp. P5-108 | reverse complement strand
CCTATATGCGTCCTATATAAAACCTATATAAAACCTTTGAAACACATAGGAATGATGGGGCTTGGCGGATGGTGACTACACACTACTTTCTGGCGAGAAAGACAGACAGATGGTTCATTCTGTGCCATAAAAACAAACAGCCCCTGCAGAAGAACTCTACAGGGGCTATCGGTTGGTTTTGTAAACTACTATTTTACATATTGAGCAATGCTTCCATCTCGTTGTATTTGTCGTCCATCTTCAGACGGTAGTACAACTGTTTCAGTACAATGATGTAATCGCGCTTCTCGGCGTCCATCTTATGTGCTTTTTCGAAATATGGCAATGACTCTGCAAACATAGCATCGACATCTTTCAGTTTGGCCTTGTAAGCATTATTGTCTTGGATAAGGAATGCCTCTTCGTTCAATTTGACAGCCTGATTATAGTAAACACGACCTATACCCGCCATGGCATCTGCCAAATCGGGTTGCAACTCCAAAGCCTTATTGAAGTCGGAGATAGCGTCATCATACTTGCCAAGATTTTCCTCTATATTGCCTTTGATGTGGTAGTATTGTGCCACATTAGGTTCTCGCTCGATAGCTGTTTTGAGGTATTCGAGAGCAGTACCCTCCTGATTAGAATAGATGTAATAGTTAATCAAGTTCTGCAGGAACCAAGGTTCAGCAGGAAAGCGCACGATGGCATCTTTCAAGACGCGTACAAAATTGGCGGTATCGTTGAGTGCAACATATTCCTGGTACAAGAACTGGTTGACAGACACAGCCTCGTAGTTACCGTCCTTGAGTTGCTCGAAGATATCAATCGCCTCTTTGTGCATTTCAGACTGCGTTGCGAACAAGCCCATATAGAACTTATATTGTGTATAGACGGAGTCCTTAGGCATTTTCTCTTGCAGTTTAGGGTCCTGCATCATTGGCAGGTCAGGAATATCAAGGTGGAGTTTGAATACATCGTAGGCACGCTTATAGTCCTTTTTATCATTCAGATAAATACCGTACTTGATCAACTCTTGTTGCGTGTAGTACTCCAACATCTTCGTTGAAATGGCCTTTTGTATCTTTGTATTGACCTTGCCCTTTTCGTTGGGTATAGATGCCAGGTCGTAGGCTTTCAACCAATAGTTGTAGGATTCGACGACTGCTTCACCTTTCTGCCTGTCGTCGATAGCACCCAAAGCAGACTTGGCAAACAGATACTCGTTTTCTCTATAACCAATCATTCCGGCTTGATACCAAGTGTCGGCTAGGTCTTTTGTAGAAGGGTCTTCGATCGCTAACTTGATAGCGGCACGTGCAGCAGAGAAGTCAGGGTTCTCGGTGTTAGCAGCAAGGTTCTTCGCCTTATTTACATTGCTCTTTTGAGCAAAGCCAAATGTTCCAATAAGGACAATGGCAAGGAGCAAACTAAACTTTTTCATAGTGATGATATTTAATCATTATTTTCTTCTTCAGTAGGAACAAAATCTGCGCCATTCTCATCGGTAGGGCGTTCTATTTTTTCACTTTGCGAATCCACATCATCGTCCTTCGGCACGACACAACCGAACATTAAGTGGTCGTTGCGCTTTTGTAACTCAATCAGTTTGACCCCTTGCGTTGCTCGTCCCATCACGCGAATATCGGACATTGCCATACGAATGGCCGTTCCAGATTTGTTTATAAGCATCAGGTCGAAATCGTCGGTTACAGCGTCAATAGCGATGAGTTTTCCTGTTTTTTCGGTAAGGTTCATCGTAAGGACACCTTTGGTTCCACGGTGGGTAATACGATAGATAGGTTCACCGTTCTCGTCGTCCAACGAAGTACGCTTGCCATAACCATTTTCGGAGATTACGAGGATAGTCTCGTCGGTGTGTTTCTCGACACATACCATGCCCACTACATAATCATCGGCATTTTCTTCCAATTGGATAGCGCGTACGCCTGTAGCAGGTCTGCCCATTGGTCGAACCGCCTCTTCGTTGAAACGCACTACTTTACCTTGACGGCTTGCCACTAAAATTTCGCTTTTCCCATCTGTGAGAGCCACTCTGATGAGTTGGTCGTCTTCTCGCATTGAGATTGCTATGATGCCATTGGCGCGCGGACGAGAATAGGCTTCCAAAGAGGTCTTTTTTATCAAGCCATTACGCGTGGCAAATACCAAGAAATGAGAGTTGATAAATTCGGTATCGTTCAGTCCCTTGATATTGATAAATGCGCGTATCTTATCACCCTTTTGTATATTGATGATGTTTTGGATTGCCCGACCTTTAGAAGACTTGTTCCCTTCGGGTATTTCATAGACTTTCAGCCAATAGCACAGACCTTTTTCTGTAAAGAACATCATCGTGGAGTGCATAGAAGCAGTGTGTACATACTCAATGAAGTCCTCGTCGCGGCTATCACTTGCTTTTGCGCCTATTCCTCCTCTGCCCTGCTGACGGAAATCGGTCAGAGGAGTACGCTTGATATAACCAAGATGGGAAATGGTAATGACCATATCGTCGTCGGCATACATATCTTCAGGATTGAATTCCGTAGCTGTCATAATGACTTTAGTACGCCGCTCGTCAGAATACTTGTCCTTGATATCTATCAGTTCCGTTTTGATTAGTTCGTAACGCAGATGTTCAGAGCCTAACAATTCTTGCAAGTGTGCAATGAGTTTTTCTATTTCTTCGTATTCATTCTTCAGTTCATCGATACGCAATCCTGTGAGTTGCGAGAGGCGCATATCCACGATCGCTTTTGACTGTAATTCATCTAACTGGAACCTTTGCTCCAAGGCATGCTGTGCATCTTGAGGAGTACGACTTTGCCTGATGAGATGTACCACTTCGTCAATGTTATCCACTGCAATAATCAAGCCTTCCAATATATGCGCTCTTTCTTGTGCTTTCTTCAACTCAAAGCGAGAGCGGCGTGTAACTACATCCATACGATGGTCCACGAAGTTCCGAACTAAGTCTTTGAGGTTTAACAAGCATGGGCGTCCTCCGACCAAAGCAATGTTATTAACAGAGAAAGATGACTGCAGGGCTGTATATTTGTATAATTTATTGAGGACTACGGTAGCACTTGCATCGCGTCGCACTTCAACGATGATGCGTATATCCCTCTTTGATTGGTCGCTTATCCCTGTAATGCCTTCAATCTTTTTCTCGTTAGCCAACTCTGCGATGTTCTTCACTAAGTCGGACTTCACTACATTGTACGGGAGTTCAGTTATAACGATTTGTTCTTTGCCGTGTTCGTCGGTTTCGATGTCTGCATTGGAACGGATAACTACCCTACCACGCCCGGTTTCATAGGCTTCTTTTACTCCTGCATAACCGAATATAGTACCTCCCGTTGGGAAATCGGGAGCCTTTATATATTGCATCAACCCTTCTACGGAGATGTCAGGATTGTCGATGTAGGCGACACAACCGTCGATTACTTCGCCCAAGTTATGGGTAGGCATATTGGTAGCCATACCCACAGCGATACCACTTGCTCCGTTGACTAACAGATTAGGGAAACGAGTAGGTAAAACAGTTGGTTCACGCAGAGTGTCATCGAAGTTCAACTGCATATCTACCGTATCCTTTTCAATATCCCTCAACATTTCTTCGGCTAACTTAGAGAGTCGTGCTTCAGTATAACGCATAGCCGCAGGTCCGTCGCCGTCGACTGAGCCGAAGTTGCCTTGTCCGTCGACCAATGTATAGCGCATAGCCCAAGGTTGTGCCATACGCACAAGAGTGCCGTAGATAGAAGAGTCGCCGTGTGGATGGAACTTACCCATAACTTCACCCACAATGCGTGCAGATTTCTTTGTCGGTTTGTCGCTCGTGTTCCCCAACTCGTTCATTCCAAACAGGACGCGCCGATGTACGGGTTTGAAACCATCACGTACATCGGGCAATGCACGAGAGACTATTACACTCATTGAAT
>CAVHKB010000207.1:0-3935 GCA_963636305.1 Prevotella sp. P5-108 | reverse complement strand
GCGTGCTATGGCTCTCATACCATCTCTGCATGTTAATTGTTAACTGTTAATTGTTAATTGTTGATTGCGTGCTATGGCTCTCCCTCCGAAAAAGAGGTTTTGTGCAACGCTTATGCTCGCTGTAGAGCCATAGCGTGCTATGGCTCTCAACTCCCTTTCAAAAGACAAACCTCCTGTTCCCCTCAAACTACACATCGCCCTTCGACCATACTCTGCATGTTAATTGTTAACTGTTAATTGTTAATTATTAACTGCGTGCTATGGCTCTCAACTCCCCTTCAAAAGACTAACCCATTGTTCCACTCAATCCAACAATTCCCCAGAAATCCAGAATCACCAGACCCTCCAGCCGTCTGTCAACCACCGTCTTCCTTCACCCATCGTATGTAACTTTACTCTTGCCCACTGTAGAGCCACACCGTGCTATGGCTCTTCCTCCACCATGCAAATCTATTCAACCCTCCACCGTGCGCTTATGCTCGCTGTAGAGCCATAGCGTGCTATGGCTCTCAACTTCCTTTCGCAGGTAAAACCCATTGTTCCCCTCAAAACCATAAAAACCCCTCTACCCTACCACGCATATTAATTGTTAATTGTTAATTATTAATTGTTAATTCCCTCAACCAACATACGCTCCCCTAATCTGCACACACAATCCAACCAACATCGGTAAAACGGTATTGATAAACCAAATAATCAATACTGTTGTTGCAATGGCGGCTACATTCTCCGTAAAAAACGAGAACACTATCAATGCCCAACTCCCTCGAAAAACGGTATCCGCCACTGGAATAGATGGCATAATACTGACCAACGCATAATAAGTCGGTATCGAAATAAACGATTGATAAAGTGTCAGATGTATGCCACAAAAATAAAATATACAATACAGTTGTACCGAAAATATAATGTATCGGAATAGACTCAAAACACACAAATATCCAAACCGTTTATAACCGATACCAACAACTGCATCCAAAATACTTCTTATCTTACCATGCAACCGTACAGAACATACTTTCTGAATACGGGGAAAAAACACAACAAGCAATACTATCGTCAACAGCAAAAGCACATAAACACTAAAAACGACCGTTCTATGTAAATTGTTTTCTGGTAGGTGTAAGAAAAAATAAGCAACAGCCGCTACACCTATAACCTCTATCGTACATACCATCGCAAAACCACCCGCAAAACCAAGAGTAACAGCCTCCAAATAGTTATCCTTATTCCGCAATAGCAACGCTCTCGTCGGAAACTCACCCAATCGGTTCGGAGTCACAAAAGCACCTACACAACCATAATACACCTGCCTTTGCGCCTCATGCAAAGAAACAGGCTCAATACCACGCAAAAGATATTGCCACTTAACCCCCTCAAACAGAATGTTAATCGGAAAAAGAAGCAACGCCGATACCAATAACACATATTCACGGACAGTACACGAACGGAAATGCGATAAAAAAGATGCGTAATCCTCAAAACTGACCAACCGGTACACTAAATAGCACAATGCAAGCACTATCAATACTGCATCCGCTATCTTCCGATATGGTATAGGTTTATCCTGCATACAACTATTGCTTGAACGAGAAGTATTTCTGTCCAAAATAAGAAACAGCAACAGTCACTATTGTAACTATCATTTTAGAAGGAGTGGGGTAAATTCCACAAACATCAACCAAAAGTTTTAGTCCGAAATAATTTATCAACAAGTTTACACCCACAATCAGTATATAACGCAACAACTGACGCCAGCCCTTCAACGAAGACTGTCTGAAGGTAACATACTTGTTCAACCAAAAACCGGTAAACAGAGTTATAGGAAATACAATGCAAAGAGAAGCAATATGAGAAGACAAGGTAACAAAATGCAAATCCAATTCACGATGCCGCAATACAAAATTATAAACTATAAAGTAAAGAACCCAGTCTAATACCATATTCCCTGCACCGCATACACCATAACGAAAGAACTGCTCAGAACAGAACTTGCGGAACGGTTTATAGAAAAAATCTATAAAATCAGTTATTATAACGGCTAACCTTTGCATTTATAGAATAATTGTTGTAATTTTGCGACGACAAAGTTACAAACAATTGTTGAATTGACAATCCTGTAACGAGAATAGATAACCAAATTAACAACAATATGGACTATCACCAAGATGCAACAAGTACGCGCGAAGAAGGCTCTCGGGCAGCACTTTCTAAAGGATCTGAGTGTTGCAAAATCCATAGCAGGGAGTTTGGTAATCAATTCCAGAATGCCAATACTTGAGGTGGGACCAGGAACAGGGGTGCTAACACAGTTCCTACTCCAAAATCCATTGTTCGACCTCACTGCAATTGAATTAGATAGAGAATCCGTTGACTATCTAAAACAGAACTTTCCGAACCTCAATCTCATATACGGCGATTTCCTAAAGTTGGACTTGTCCAAGTTGTACCCCAATCAACAGTTTTGCGTAATAGGAAACTACCCATATAATATCTCATCACAGATATTCTTCAAAGTTTTGCAATACCGCGAGTATATTCCCTGCTGCGTCGGTATGATACAGAAAGAAGTAGCAGAGCGCATTGTATCTAAACCAGGTAAAAAAGCGTACGGCATACTATCTGTGCTGCTGCAGGCATACTACAATATCGAATACCTGTTCACCGTCGATGAATATGTCTTTTTTCCTCCGCCCAAAGTCAAATCCGCTGTTGTAAGACTTACACGGAACGAAAGAAAAAAATTAGACTGTAATGAGGACCTTTTCAAAACGGTAGTGAAAACAGCATTCAACCAGCGGCGAAAGCAATTGAGAAATTCTCTCCAGTCGCTTATAAGTAAAGAAAAGAGTACATCCGATATCTTCGATAAAAGACCGGAACAACTATCCGTAGAAGAGTTTGTAGAATTGACTAATCTAATAGAATCACAATCATTAAAACAGTAAGCACCATGTCAGAGTTGAGAATATTCTATAAGGAAACAGAGAAAATCAAAATATCCAAAACACTGGATATATTGAAGAAAATAGATAAGAAAGACATCATTTGGATAGACCTGTTAGATGTGAAAGAGGAAGTAGAAAGCGAATTGGAACAGTTCCTTAAAATATACATACAGGAAGATGAAGAAATGGAGGAAATCGAGATGTCAAGCCGTTATATGCAGACCGACGACTCTATTGTGGTAAACTCTAACTTCTTGCAAAATAACTTCGATATCGAACCTGTCAACTTCATAATAAAAAACGGAGTACTGGTAACCGTACGCGATGCTGAACTCAACTCTTTTAATGATACAGTCAAAAAAATGTTCGTCAATACTCGTAACTTCCCTACAGGATACCATGTATTTGTTGCACTGATGGAAACACGAGTCGAATACGATGCCGATATGATTGAGGATACAACCGACTTAATCACTGATTTGTCCTCCCAAATAAACAAGACAAGCGACCATGTCGACGAAGATGTACTCATACAAATCAAAGACTTGCAAGAAAAAGTAACGGTCATCCGACAGAATATAATGGACAAACAACGAGTCATATCCAATGTACTGAAATGCGATTTTATACCCAACGAACTACAACCAAGACTCTCAATGATTATCAAGGATATAAACTCCTTGTTCGAATATACCAGGTTTGGTTTTGATCGTCTCGACTATCTGCAAGATACCTTTCTTGGTTTGGTAAACATCGAACAAAACAAAATCATAAAAATCTTCACCGTAGTAAATGTCATATTCCTGCCACCTACACTCGTGGCAAGTATGTACGGAATGAATTTCGACTTCATGCCTGAACTGCATTGGACACATGGATACTTGTTCTCTATAGGGTTAATGATAGTATTCACACTGATTGTTTTAGGCATATTCAAACTGAAAAAATGGTTATAAACAATATCCTGTTGAAAACTCTGTATTATAG
>CAVHKB010000206.1:0-3952 GCA_963636305.1 Prevotella sp. P5-108 | reverse complement strand
CTGCACCTCCTCAGGCACGGGCTCTCCGTTGGTCAGATACACGCAGCGCATACCGCATCGCCATCCGAACTGCATATCGCTCAGGCTGTCGCCTATCATCACGCTGTCTTGCAGGCACACTTCGGGAAAGTCTCGCACCGCTTGCATCGCCATGCCCGTGTTCGGTTTCCGATTCGCGTCGTTTACCGCAACGAGCGATGGACATACATACACCTTGTCAATCCGCCCACCGAGCGCAGCCAACTCCTCGCACATCCGAGCATGAATCGCCGCTACATCTGCCACCGTCATCAGTCCTTTGCCGATTCCTTGCTGATTCGACACCACAAACGTCCGTGCATAGCGTTGCGTCAGTCGGGCGGCCGCCTCTTTGGCGCCATGCAGCCATTTCCACTGCCCCCACCGCCGTACGTAGTCGTCCGGAATGCGCTCGTTGAGCACCCCGTCACGGTCTAAAAACAAGAACCGATCGGCAGGAAAGCGCAGCGGTATCTCCGTCTTCGCACGCCGATAGTCTTCGGGTATCCCCATATCCACAAAATAACCCGCAAAAGCCATCTCCACGAACTTCCGTTCAGGTGCCAACGCTTGCAGCAGGTCTCGCTCGAAAGAAAACTTCTGTGGCTGTGCAGACTGACGCAGCCACGCCTTATTCACGGCGTATATTCCGCCGTTTATCAGCCCTTCGCCAACGCTCTCGGCCTTCTCCCGAAAAGCTGTCAGTACCGCCCCATCCGTCTCCACCGAACCGTATCGAGCCGTGTCCGCCACTTTGCGCAGCGCCACCGACAGGGGAGCATGCTGTCCGATATGAAAGGCATGGAACGCCTCGAAATCGATATCGAACAGTGTGTCACCGTTCAGCACCAAGAAGTCTTCCGACTCCACCCATTCGGCAGCTTGCCGTATCGCCCCGCCCGTTCCGAGCGGTGTATCCTCTCGTGAATAGTCAACAGCGAGCGTGCGGTACTGCGTGCCGAAATAGGTCTCTATTACCTCAGCATGATACCCCACCGCCAACACTACCCGTTTTGCACCGGCTGCAGCCAATCGGTCGAGGATGTAAGTCAGGAACGGTTTCCCCGCCACAGGCGCCATCGGTTTGGGCAGATTGGTCCCTATCTCCGAGCGCAGGCGAGTGCCTAAACCGCCGGCTAATATCACAACATCCGAAAACATACCAAGCTCTTATGGACAAGGAAACATCTGTGCCTCCACAAGTTGGCAAATTATATGCCCCAGCATAATATGGCATTCTTGAATACGAGGCGTATCGCCCGACGGCACGTTGAGCAGCAGGTCGGCCACTTTCCGCATTTCGCCGCCCGATTCGCCCGTCATCGCCACCGTCACCACGCCAAGTTGCCGTGCTTTTTCAAAGGCTTTCAGTATGTTACGCGAGTTGCCCGACGTGGATATACCTATCAGCACATCCCCTTCTCGACACGCCCCGTCTATCATTCGCGCGTAGATCAGGTCGTATCCGTAGTCGTTAGCCACCGCCGTCAAGTACGAAGTATTGCAATGCAGTGCCTCCGAGTTAAGCGGTGGGCGGTCGTAGTAGAACCGTCCCGAGAGCTCAGCGGCCAAGTGTTGCGCATCGGCCGCGCTACCGCCGTTTCCGCACCAGAGCACTCGGTTTCCGTTGCGGAGGGCCTCCACCAGCGTTTCCGCCACTTTCTCTACTCGCCCGAGCAGTGCCTCATCGGAGAGTATGGCCTCACGTATCGTCACGCTGTCGGCCACGCATTGCCGTATCGTTGTTTTCTTGTCCATTACATGGTCCATGTTTTCAGTCCTTCCTGTGTAAATTCATAGCGCCGCACCTGTCCCGCAAAATGCTGTTGCAGGGCTCGTTCCACACCGTAACGATTCGTACCCGGGCAGTAGAAAAACATAAATCCGCCCCCGCCGGCGCCGCTCACTTTTCCGCCCGTAGCGCCAGCCTCTATAGCCACCCGATAGATATCATCGAGCAGCGAGTTGCTGATGTTCGAGGCGGTCTTTTTCTTCTGTTCCCAGCCGAAATTCAATATCTCGCCTATGTCGTCTATCTGTCCTTTGAGCAACGCCTCTTTCATGCGGATGGCTTGCTCTTTGAGTTGGTGCATCGCCTGTATCGAGGCATCATTGTTGTTGCGCACATTGGCTATTTGTCCGCTGATAATCTGCGCACTGACATGTGAGGTCTGCGTATAGTAGAGCAGCAGGTTGTGCGCCAGCTCATCTTGATAGCGTTGCCGGATCCGCAGCGGATTGACGATCACTTTGTCATCTTGCAAGAATTGCATATAGTTGAATCCACCAAAGGTGGCGGCATATTGATCTTGTTTTCCGCCCGCCATCGCAAGGTCGATTCGCTCTACCTCGTACGCCAATCGGGCGATATCGTATTCGCCTAACGGCAGGTGAAGCCATTCCACAAAGGCACCCAGTATGCTTACCACGAGCGTGCTGCTCGTGCCCAATCCGCTCCCAGCCGGCGAATCCACATGCGAGGTGAGACGGAACGAAAGCGGCTTGTGCGTAAAATCCCTCACGATGCGGTTATAGACACCCCGAGCCAACACAAAATAGCCGTCGGTGCTGATGGCCTCAGCGGAATCGCACACCTCTTCCAACTGCGCATCGGGCGAAGAAAACACGATTTTCCCATTGTCCAACGGCTCAATGGTCGTGTAGGCATAGAGCGAGATGGTGGCATTCAATATTGCCCCGCCGTATAGGTCCGAATAGGGCGACACATCCGTGCCACCGCCCGCCAATCCGAGACGCAATGGAGCTTTGCTGCGAATTATCATAATCTATTCCGTAGGTACGGGAGCGTGTTCAGACGCCCCTTATACCGATTTAATGGTTTGGAGCATACGGCTCCATGCGTATTTTTTTCGTTCCTCTTCTATCCCCGTACGGAAACATTCAGGGTTCTCACGGCTGCAGAAGTCTGCCATGGCATCGGCTATCGCCTGCGGATCCACTTCGGTCACGTAGCCCACTTTTCCGTTCGGCACGATCTCAGCCAATCCGCCCACATTTGTCACCAACATCGGTTTTCGGAAATGGTAGGCTATCTGCGTCACGCCGCTCTGCGTGGCGGTCTTATAGGGCTGCACTATCAAGTCGGCTGCCGAGAAATACACCCGCACTTGCTCATCGGGAATAAACTCCGTACGCCAGATAACGGGTTGCGACAAGTCCAATTCCTTTTCCATGGCATAGTATTTCTCGCTGTTATTATAGAACTCACCGGCCACCACCAAATGCACCCGTTCGTTTTGCAAGCGCTTATCAGCGTATGCACGCAGCAGCAAGTCCAACCCTTTGTAGTCCCGAATGAACCCGAAGAAGAGCAGGATTGTTCCCTCTTCGGGCAATCCCAATTGGCGGCGTGCTGTTTGTTTCTCCACCGCCTCGCCGAAGTTATCATACAGCGGGTGCGGACACAGCGCCACATTCTTGGAATGTTTTGAGCCGATAAAGCGGAGGCTATCTTTTCGGACGCTTTCCGACATGGCCACAAATCCATCCACGCTTCGGATAAAGTATCGTATCAGCAGGCTGTCCCACGGCTTCGGTTCATGCGGTATCACATTGTCTAATACTGACACGACCCGAGTTCGGCCTCCCCTTTTCGCTATTCGTGCTATGGTTCCCAAACAGGGTGCCATGAGCGGGATCCAAAATTTGCTGATGAGCAGGTCGGGGTGCATACGCCGTATCAGTCGCCCCGTGCGCACCCACGACAGGGGATTGACGGAGTTCATCACACGCTGTATCGACAAGTCTGCGGGGGCGGGGTCTTCGCTGTATTGCGTCTTGCCGGGAAACAAAAAATCGGGATACTGCAGCGTAAAAGTCAGTATCTCCACCGTATCACCTGCCGCCAACGCCTCGTGCGCCAGCCGCTCGTTGAACGCTGCCAATCCGCCCCGATAGGGGTATGCCGTGCCTA
>CAVHKB010000205.1:0-3995 GCA_963636305.1 Prevotella sp. P5-108 | reverse complement strand
CGCCGCAGGCGTCCGTTCCAAAAAGTTTTGGTTAGGCAACCTCTTTTCGTGTTATGGAAGACATTATTGCGTAGCATGAACAGCCATCTCTGCCGGCACTTGCTCATTACCGTAAGCACCCGCTTATCGGATAGATTTACCAACTTTTTGCTGATTTAGACCGCAATATCTGTGCAAATCACAAAAAAAAGCGATTAGAACATGTTCCCGCGCAACAGTATCTTGACCGTTTGGTACAAGCCCAAGGAAATGGAATGATTAAAATCATCACCGGTATTCGCCGGTGTGGCAAGTCGTTTCTGTTATTCACTTTGTTCCGAAACTACCTGTTGGAGCATGGCATGGATGCCAACCATATCATTGAGGTGGATTTGGAGAGTCGTCGTAACGCCCGCCTGCGCAATCCGGATACATTGTTGGAGTATATAGATAGTCATATCACAGACTCTAACCATTATGTGGTACTTTTGGACGAGGTGCAACTGGTTCCTGAGTTTGAGGATGTACTCAATTCCTATCTTAAGATGTCTAATGTGGATGTCTATGTAACCGGTTCGAATGCCAAATTCCTATCCCGTGATGTAATCACAGAGTTTCGCGGTCGCGGATGGGAGATCCGTATTCACCCGCTGTCCTTTGAAGAGTTCTACGAATACCAAGGCGGCGACAAACAAGAGGCGTTCCGTCTCTATTGTCGCTTTGGCGGTCTGCCTCAAGTAGTGCTGATGGATACCGATGAACAGAAAAAAGACTATCTGAAGACTGTTTTTGAAACCACCTATATGCGTGATGTGATAGAGCGTAATCATCTGCGCAATCCCGAAGGGATTCGTATTTTGGTACGAGTACTTGCATCAGGAATCGGTGTTCCCACCAATCCCAAACGCATTGCAGACACATTCAGTTCCACAGGTACAAAGATGACCCGCGAAACAATATTGTCGTATCTGACCTGCCTTTCCGATGCATTTATCATTGTGGAAGCAGTTCGCTATGATGTGAAAGGGCGCAAATATATCGGCACGGAAACTAAATACTTCTTCGAGGATATGGGGATTCGGAATGTAGTATTGGGCTTCCGTCAAGAAGAAGAAACCCATCTTATGGAGAATGTCATCTATAACGAACTGCGTCTGCGTGGTTACTCTGTGGATGTGGGTATGGTAGAATCTTGGGAGCAAAGCGGTTCCAAACGGGTTCGTAAGAACTTGGAGGTTGATTTTGTTGTCAATCAAGCCCCAAGAAGATGGTATATACAATCTGCTTATGCACTGCCTACGCGTGAGAAAACGGAGCAAGAGCAGCGCGCTTTGATACAGATACCGGACCATTTTCGCAAAATCATTATTGTTGGCGATAATCATGGCGGTTGGTTCGATTCGGAAGGAGTCGAGATTATCGGACTGTATGATTTTCTCCTGCAACCAAATATACTTAACGAATAAAAGGAAATGCTTTTCATCTGAAGCATTCTATTTTCCCATGCGCATTCTCCGAGACGGCAAGACCTACACCGTAACAGGTACGGAAGTACGACTATAATGCATAACTATAATGCATAACTATAATGCACAATGTTGTAATGTGCAATGTGTTGTATCAATGCCCAAGATAACCAGATATCCAGACACCCCAGATATCCAGAAATCTAGATATCCAGATATCCAGAATATCCAGAATCCCCAGATATCCATTTTTATGATAATTGACGACCATACGGCGTTAGCCGTCCGTTCCAAAGGTGTTTGCTGTGTTCTTATTTGTGATAATTTTCCATGTATTTGGAGGATAATAGGGTATTCTGTACTCTCTATGATAATTGACTGCAATACGCGTAGCGTCCGTCCCAAAGTCATCCGTCCGTTCCAAAGTGTTGATACGATTGCTCTGTATCCTTTAAAAACATTTGCATATTCCACTGCAAAGATGTACCTTTGCGTTGCAAAGTACATACAACCACTCTCGTATAGCCGATACGGGTTGTAAGAACTGCCCTCGTCCGAGTGCTGACGGACGACAAAAGCCTTTCAGTACATAGATGTTCGATATGTATGATGAATGATATAGACAACCGGAACCACGGCGAAGTGGTGATATATCAATCTGCAGACGGATTGGCAAAGATTGATGTATTGCTGCAAAAAGAGACCGTATGGTTGACAGCAGACCAAATGGCGAGTCTGTTTCAGCGCGATAAGTCTGTCATTAGCAGACATATAAAGAATGTCTTTGAAACAGGAGAATTGTCGGAAAAATCAGTTGTTGCATTTTTTGCAACAACTGCTGCTGACGGGAAAGTGTACAATGTAGCCTATTATAACCTTGATATGATTATCTCCGTGGGTTATCGTGTCAATTCTATCCAAGGCATCCGGTTTCGTCAATGGGCAACGCAGCGCATACACGAGTACATCGTCAAGGGCTTTGCCCTTGATGACGAGCGGCTCAAAGGCAATGCGGGCGGTAACTACTGGCGTGAGTTGCTCGACCGCATACGCGACATTCGTACTGACGAGCGGCTTATCTACCGCCAAGTACTCGACCTCTATGCCACCAGTTATGACTACGACAAAACCGCCGAGGAGAGCAAGAGGTTCTTTGCTGCCTATCAGAACAAGTTCCATTTCGCCATCCATGAGCACACGGCTGGTGAACTGATTCGGGAGCGTGCCAATGCCGATGAACCGTTTATGGGCTTGCGCTCGTTCAAAGGTCGCCAACCTGTCAAAACTGAGGTATCGGTGGCGAAGAACTACATGGAGCCCAAGGAATTGGATGCAATGAAGAGCCTTGTATCCGGATTTTTCGACTTTGCTGAAATGCAGGCGAAACTCCACAAGCGTATGTACATGAAAGACTACCTTGATTTGTTGGATAACCTGATACGTGCCAACGACCGTCCTGTATTGGCAGGCAAGGGAAAAATCTCTTTTGAGGCGGCTAAAGAGTACGCCGAAAGCGAGTACAAGAAATACAAGCAACGCACCCTCTCTCCTGCCGAAGAAGACTATATGGAGACCATCCGTGCCTTGAATGCCGCAGCAAAAAAGAATGCAAACAGGGAAACACCTTCACAAACGAAATAAAATATTATGGACGAGATAGAGAACGTCACCACACAAAGCAGCATCATCATTTACCACACCGACGACGGCAAACGAGTGTGGTCTTGTATGCCAACGACGGGCAGGTCTGGATGAACCAAAAACAGATGGCAGAACTTTTTGCCACCTCTATACCTAATATCAATATCCATATTAACAATATATTGAAAGAAAGCGAGTTAGATGCTAATTCAGTTGTTAAGGATTACTTAACAACTGCCTCAGACGGCAAGCGATACGAGGTAACATTCTACTCACTGGATATGATACTTGCAGTCGGCTTTCGGGTACGCAGCAAGCGTGGCACGCAGTTCAGACAATGGGCGAACAGGAACCTCCGCGAGTATATGATTAAGGGTTTCGTCATGGACGATGAGCGGCTCAAGAACCCCAACGGATGCCCCGACTATTTCGATGAGTTGCTGGCGCGTATCCGTGATATACGTGCTTCTGAAAAACGGTTCTACCAAAATATTCGCTATCTCTTTGCCCTCAGCAGTGACTACGACAAAACCGACAAAGCCACACCGATATTCTTTGCCGAGACACAAAACAAACTCATCTACGCCGTCACGGGCAAAACGGCAGCCGAGTTGATGTCCGCTTCTATTACTCTATGTTTTGAATTTTTTGTGTACCTTTCGTTTTGCCGATTATACTCGACGCAGATGCTTTCTCGGTATTCAAGGCAGCGGCAAGCAAGAAGGGCGGCTCTATCTTCTACAAGAAGTCGGCAGAGTTGTTCCGCAAGAACATCCTCGAGCGTGGCGGCGAGCCTACTATCAACGCCCTCCTCGAGCGTGACGGAATCAAAGTGATTACTATCAAATAAAAGCGTTCACATTCGCTATTTGCGCTTGCACTGAGAATAGCGCAACCGCAAAAAAGAAC
>CAVHKB010000204.1:0-4015 GCA_963636305.1 Prevotella sp. P5-108 | reverse complement strand
CATGTTAATTATTAATTGTTAATTGTTAATTAAATGTATGCTGTAGAGCCATAGCCTGCTATGGCTCTCAATCAACCATTTTCGCACAATCTGTCGCCAATACTTGCGGTTATCAACAATAATCATTATCTTTGCGCTGTATTTCTATACGCTTTGCTACAATCAACTCACTATGAATGGTTTAATGAAAATACTGTTCACCACGCACTTACCGAAAGAAGGACTTGCTTCCCTCAATAGCATTCCATGCGAACAAATCATTCCCGACAACCCTTACTTTTCCGAAAACGAACTGCTGCAATATCTGCCCGATACCGACATCCTCGTTAGCACATTCGACTATCGTATCACCAATACGATGATTTCGCACGCACCTCGTTTGCGCCTAATAGCCAATTTCGGGGTGGGATACAACAATATCGACCTCGATGCCTGCCGCGAACGCAACATCATGGTTACCAACACGCCACAACCTGTTATCGAGCCTACTGCAGAATTAGCCTTTGCACTTATGCTCTGCGTTGCCCGCCGCGTAGCCGAGTTTGACAACCGCCTTAAAAACGGCACTGCCGAACCTTTCGGCGTTATGAACAACTTGAGCCATTCGCTATACGGAAAGACATTAGGCATCATCGGAATGGGTCGTATCGGTCAATCAGTCGCACGCCGTGCAGTAGCAAGCGGCATGCGTATTCTCTATTACAATCGCCACCGACTGCCTGCTGACATCGAACAACAATACAATGCGCAATATACCGACTTCGATACTTTGCTCAAACAATCAGATTTCGTGTCCCTGCATCTACCCTACACACCTGCTGTCAAACACCTGATAAGCACGAAAGAGTTTGCTATGATGAAGCCTACTGCCTACATCATCAATACTGCACGAGGCGCACATATCAACGAACAAGCATTGGTCAACGCCCTGCAAAACGGCACGATTGCAGGTGCTGCGTTAGATGTGTACGAGAACGAACCACAGATTACGCCCGCATTGAAATCGATGCCCAATGTAATCCTGTCCCCACATACAGGCACAGGTACTTGGGAGGGACGCATCGCCATGTGCAACAATGTCTGCACCAACATTCTCGCTTTCGCCAACAACGACTATTCCTGTATGAACAGAGTCCTATAGCATGCACCGAATTCTATAATTGTACAAAACCACATCACAATGAATATCACAGACCGATTTCTTAAGTATGTTAGTTTCTGCACCACATCAGACGAAGAGACCAACATGACA
The DNA here is from genome assembly GCA_963636305.1 of Prevotella sp. P5-108. GTDB lineage: Bacteria > Bacteroidota > Bacteroidia > Bacteroidales > Paludibacteraceae > Colicola. The sequence continues at coordinate 2,763 of CAVHKB010000204.1, read as the reverse complement.
CCCTCCACTCCGGGGCAAATGGAGTTCGCAGAGTACTTACAGTCCGAACTAAAGCAAATCGGACTACAAGAGGTAACACTTGATAGCAACGGGTATATCATGGCGACACTCCCTGCCAATACAGAGGGCAAGCCGACGATAGGTTTTATTGCCCACATGGATACATCGCCCGATGCAAGTGGTAAGCATGTACAGCCACGCATAGTGAAAAACTACGACGGCAAAGATATAGTCCTCAACGAAGCAGAGAACATCGTACTCGAAACCGCCAAGTACCCTGAAATAAAGCATTATACAGGACAGGACATTATTGTAACCAACGGTAAGACACTGCTCGGGGCTGATGATAAGGCCGGTATTGCCGAGATAGTATCGGCTTGTGAGTACCTCATTCAGCACCCCGAAATCAAGCACGGGAAGATACGCATAGGCTTCACCCCCGATGAAGAGATTGGGCAAGGTGCCGACCACTTCGATGTAAAGAAGTTCGGTTGTGACTTCGCCTATACAATGGACGGGGGCGCAGTTGGCGAGTTGGAATTTGAGAACTTCAATGCCGCATCGTGCAAGATACATATACACGGCGTCAATGTACACCCCGGCTACGGCTATCACAAGATGCAGAACTCTATGCGGATTGCATTTCAGTTAGCCGTTATGTTACCGCGCTGGGAAACTCCCGAGCATACCGAAGGCTACGAGGGCTTCTATCATTTGGTTGGCATGAACGGCACAGTTGAAGAAACGACGCTCTCGTATATTATCCGCGACCATGATCGGACGCGTTTCGAAAGCCGCAAGCGCGAAATGGAGCACCTCGTGCGTAAGGTCAATCGGGAATATGGCGAGGGTACGGCAGAGATAGAGTTGCGTGACCAGTACTACAATATGCGCGAGAAAGTAGAACCTGTCATGCACATTGTTACTTTGGTAGAAGAAGCAATGACGGAAGTGGGTGTTACGCCCAAAGTACAACCCATTCGTGGAGGGACGGACGGTGCAAGATTATCATTTGAAGGTCTCCCCTGCCCTAATATATTCGCCGGTGGAGAAAACTTCCACAGCCGATTTGAGTACCTGCCAATACCGTCGATGGAAAAAGCAATGCAAGTCATACTGAAGATAGTCGAAAAAGCGTAACTTGTCGTATGGAGAACAAAGAAAGCAAAGGATATGTTTATATCTTAACCAATCCGAGTTTTAAGAAAGATTGGATAAAGATAGGTAAGACTTCCCGTCCAGTTATAGAGCGTGTAAGAGATTTGAATAGTAGTACGGCTATACCTTTACCTTTCAGTATATATGCTACTATTCAAACGTCTAAATACAATGAGTTAGAAAAATTTGTACATAATAATCTTGACCATTTAACCAAATCTCGCATTAATTCAAATCGAGAGTTCTTTAAGGTTGAACCCCAAGACGCTTTGAATGTCTTTTATGACCTTGCTCCTATGTTTGATGATGCAGTAGTTATAGAATACAAGGACAATAAGCCGATAGAACCATGTCCAGAAGTAATAAAGCAAAAGTTCCCCATTGCTCAGAAACGCAGTCGTTTCAAGTTCAGTCTAGTAGGTATATCGATAGGTGAGATGATTACCTTTGTGCCGACAGGCATACAAGTGCGCGTAGCGAGCGATGACACCGTGGAATACGAAGGGCGCATATACAAACTATCTCCTTTTGTCGGTACATTCATGCCTGCAGACAAGCGTAATGCGTCGGGGGCATATCAAGGGGCGAAATACTTTTCGTACAACGGGAAGATATTGGACGATATGCGCTGCGAGTTAGAGAACCTATAGATTACAAACCATTAAATATCAATACAATGTTGAAGGAAACACCGTTTACGGCAACGCATATTGCGTTGGGAGCCAAGATGGCGGAATTTGCAGGGTTTAATATGCCTATTCAGTACCCTACCGGGATTAACCAAGAGCATCTGATTGTCCGCAATGGCGTGGGCGTCTTTGATGTAAGTCACATGGGTGAGTTCTGGGTGAAGGGAGAGAAAGCACTTGATTTCCTGCAGTATATCACGACGAATGATGTCAGTAAACTTGATGCGGGAAAAGCACAGTACACATGTATGCCCAACGGTCATGGTGGGATTGTGGACGACCTGATTATCTACAAGTACAGCACGACCAAGTATCTGATGGTGGTCAATGCAGGCAATATCGATAAGGACTGGGCGTGGGTGAACCAACAGAACACCTTTGGAGTATCGCTCGAGAATGCAAGCGACCGCTACGGTCAGTTGGCAGTGCAAGGCCCAAAGGCTACGGAACTGCTGCAGTTACTTACCGATGCTGACCTAACGGCTATCCCTTACTATGCTTTCCGCGAGTGGTCGTTTGCGGGCGTGCAAGGCGTTATCTTGAGCAACACCGGCTACACGGGTGCAGGCGGATTCGAACTCTATTTCCCCAAAGAATACGGGAAGCAGATTTGGGATGCTATCTTCGAAGTGGGCAAGCCTTTCGGTGTAGCACCTATCGGATTGGGTGCCCGCGACAGTCTGCGCTTGGAGAAGTGGTACTGCCTCTACGGACATGACATCGATGATACCACATCACCCCTCGAAGCAGGCTTGGGGTGGATTACCAAGTTCGATGCCAAAGACTTTATCGATAAGGATTTCCTGCTCAAGCAGAAGGCCGATGGTGTGAAACGCAAGTTGGTGCATTTTGAGTGCCAAGAGCGTGCCATTCCGCGTAACGGCTACGAGATTTGCGATGCAGAGGGCAACACAAT
>CAVHKB010000203.1:0-4038 GCA_963636305.1 Prevotella sp. P5-108 | reverse complement strand
TTAATTGTTAATTATTAATTGTTAATTAATTGTATGCTGTAGAGCCATAGCGTGCTATGGCTCTCAACTCCCCTTCAAAAGACAAACCCATTGTTCCCCTCCAAACCATGTAACCCTCTCAATGTATCAATGTTATTTGGTTATTATTTGATTGTTATTTGTTTATTATTTGTCTGTCCCTTGCCCGCTATTTGTTGCATCGTTAATGTATGCTGTAGAGCCATAGCGTGCTATGGCTCTCAACTCCCCTTCAAAAGACAAACCCAATGTTCCCCTCCAAACCATAAAAAACCCTCTACCAAAAAATTTATGTTAATTGTTAATTGTTAACTGTTAATTGAATCCCTTCATATTAATTGTTAATTCTTAATTGTTAATTCCAAAATAATTGTAGAGCCATAAACTCTATGGCTCTACAACTCATTCTCCTCACCGCACCGACCGTCGGTGCGTGCGGTCAACTATTCAATATACCGTATTGTGCTACAATTTTGCAATGCGGTCTAATACCCCTTAATACGCAATGGCAAATATCACCCTTTGTTTGCTCGGCTTTCCTGTAACCATACATCTACCGGCTTCGGGGTTACTGTCAAACGGTATGCAGCGTATCGTGGCTTTCGTTTCTGCCTTGATTTTCTCTTCTGTTTCTGCTGTTCCATCCCAATGGCATAGAAGAAAACCGCCTTTCTTTATCTCCTCCTTGAACTCTTCGTACGAATTAACCTCGCGCGTATTGGCAAGACGGTAATCCAATGCTTTCTGGAAGATATTTTGCTGTATCTCTTCCAATAGGCTCTGTATCGTATCCTCTATATTCTCTATAGATACCGTCGTTTTGCTCATAGTGTCACGACGGGCAATCTCTATCGTGCCGTTCTCCAAATCACGACTGCCGATTGCCAAACGGATAGGCACACCTTTAAGTTCGTAGTCTGCAAACTTAAAGCCCGGAGTTGATTTCTCGCTCGAATCAATCTTCACACGAACTCCCATGCGCTTCAGATTCTCAGCAATAGGACCAACCTTCGACAATATGGCATCCAACTGCTCTTGTGTCTTGAAGATAGGTACTATAACCACCTGTATAGGAGCCAAATGAGGCGGTAATACCAACCCGTTATCATCCGAATGGGTCATAATAAGCGCGCCCATCAGACGGGTCGATGTACCAAATGAGGTCGCCCAAGGATATTCATACTTATTGTCTTTGTTCAAGAACTGAACATCGAACGATTTAGCAAAATTCTGCCCTAAAAAATGACTCGTTCCTGCTTGCAACGCCTTGCCGTCCTGCATCATCGCTTCCATGCAATAGGTCTCTACTGCACCCGCAAAACGCTCGTTGGGCGACTTGATTCCCTTTACAACAGGCAACGCCAATATATTTTCTGCAACATCTACATAAGCATCCAACATCTTATGCGCAAAAGCATCTGCTTCCTCTGCCGTAGCATGTGCCGTATGACCTTCTTGCCACAAGAACTCTGCCGTACGCAAAAACAATCGGGTACGCATCTCCCAACGCATCACATTACACCACTGGTTGCATAGAATCGGCAAATCACGATACGACGAAATCCAATTCTTATAAGTGGACCATATAATCGTCTCCGAAGTGGGACGAATAATAAGTTCTTCCTCCAACTTCGCAGAAGGGTCAACTACTACACCGTTGCCGTTAGGGTCATTCATCAAACGATGATGCGTCACCACTGCACACTCCTTTGCAAAACCTTCCACATGTTCAGCCTCACGACTGAAGAACGATTTGGGAATAAGCAACGGAAAATAGGCGTTTTGCACTCCGTTCTCCTTGAAACGGCTGTCCATCGCCGCTTGTATACGCTCCCATATAGCGTAACCATAAGGTTTTATTACCATACAACCACGCACCGCCGATTGCTCTGCGAGGTCTGCTTTAACTACTAACTCATTATACCACTTCGAGTAATCTACGGCTCGTGAGGTAAGTTTCTGAAAATTTGCCATTATCTAAGTTCGTATTGTTTTCGTAATAGGTCAAACTCGGTAGGGTGCTGCTTTAGTTGTTGCGTCACTCGTTCTAACCAACCCGAAGAAGTGTCGCCCGAATTTCGTCGCAAAGATACTGCTTTTGAGTCGATCGACAAAGGCTTGGTCTCAAAATACTCGGCGAACGAATCAAGGCACTGTTGTGTTGCGTTAATCTTTCCTTGTAACGAATAACCCGCAATATGAAACGACGCACGAAAAGCATTCTGTAGCACTTCCTCGTTCACATCTGGCTCACCCTCCCAAGTATCTATAATATAAGGCAGGTGCAACGACAACATCGCTTTCTCATCAACTACCCCGCCCCTTGCTGCATTGATAATCAGAGGATGGCGGCGACACGAAGCAAAGAAGTCGTAACTACCCAAATGAAAAGTATCCTTTTCCAATGGAGTATGAAAGGTGATGATATGAGCCTGCTCTGCTATAGTCTCTAACGGCGTATTCAGCCCCTTTGGAGGGTCGTTGAGCAAAACATTGTAACCCTTCCGTCGTGCCATCTCTTTCACTCGGCTACCCACATGACCTACTCCGATTATACCAATCGTAGGCGTACCGATATGGGTGGTCGGCAGCCATTCGTCAATCGCTTCTTCTATGTACTCGCAAACTGCCTGTGCATTGCATCCCGGCGACGAATACCACTTGATACCGACACTGTCCAAATAGTCTGTGTCAATATGGTCCGTACCAATAGTGGCTGTTGCTACAAAACGGATCGAAGAACCCTCAATCAATTCCCGTGTAACTGCCGTACGAGTGCGCACAATCAGAGCATCGGCATCACGAACAACTTCATGGGTAATCGCATCGGGAGGCAACGCTACTACATCGTAGGAACATAGACTCTCCTTCAAAAAAGGAATATATTCGTCAACAACAATCTTCACGATTGCCTGCTTAATAGTGTATATTGTCAATCAAACGGACATCTCCGCAGTACACTGTAACACAACCGACAGCACGAACAAAGTCCGTTGCCGGCTGCAAAGTGTCTTCATCCACAATCTCATAATACTCCACCTCCAAACCGTCAATGGAGTTGATTTGTTCTATCACATAATCTTCTACCTCCCTTACACTGTGCGTCTTTGTCAGTTCCTTGCTCGCAAAAAGAATACGCGAGATATTGACTGCCCTCGTCTTCTCTTCCTCCGACAACCGTTCATTCCTGCTCGAAAGAGCCAAACCCGATGCTTCGCGGACAATCGGACATCCCACAATCTGTATATCGTAGTGCATTGTGCGTACCAAATGGCGTATAATGGCCAATTGCTGAAAATCCTTCTCTCCAAAATAGGCACGCGTAGGCGACACGAGGTCGAACAGACGGGAAACTATTTGTACTACACCGTTGAAATGTCCCGGACGCATCTTACCTTCCATCACTGTATCTAATCCGCCAAAATCAAAAGCGAATGTATTGTTTAGTTCCTCCGTTGTATACATCTCTTCCGGAGATGGCGCGAATAGATAAGCGACATTCAGTTTTCGTAGCAATTCGCAATCCCGTTCCATTGTGCGAGGATAGTGCAACAAGTCTTCTTTGTTATTGAATTGAGTGGGGTTTACAAAAACTGAAACGAATGTAACATCGTTTTCCTTTACAGAACGGGAGATTAAAGATGCGTGACCCGAATGTAAAGCACCCATAGTAGGAACAAGTCCTATCGATTGATGGTTCCTACGGCATGCTTCCGACATTGCCAATAGTTCCTTTTTAGTAGTAAGAATCTGCATATCAAGAAGAGTATAACATCGCTTCCTACAATATCGTACAAATGATAAATATCGTATAAAGCAAAAAACGCCGCAAAGGTACGCTTTTTTTATGGAAAAACCATACGAGTACCATTTCTGATAAGCAATTAACAGGTAATGGGTATAAATTATTGGGTAGAGGGGTTTATATGGTTCTTTTTGGGAACATATTGTTTGTTTTGCAAAGGGGAGTTGAGAGCCATAGCACGCTATGGCTCTACAGCCACTATAAAATTAACAATT
>CAVHKB010000202.1:0-4045 GCA_963636305.1 Prevotella sp. P5-108 | reverse complement strand
TGCCGCTTCTTAGGAAAATAGGTAATGCGAAGACCTCTACTCGTGGAAACGGCAATAGTCGAGTTCCACGCTTTTTGTATATACGCCTCTTTTATAGGGAGGTATAGCAAAGTAAGACTTTGGGGATAGATTAGGGGGTATAGATGATAGTGGGAAACGATGTGCAACAATCAAACGCAGCAGTCATCGCTAACACTAATTCAATATCTATATGGCAATCCCATCTACCATCGGGCGCTTTGTTACCGCCTGCCGACAATCGAAGTACGCCACATTCTACCTCTTTTGTCTCTTTGCTTTCAGTCTGTTTGTGCAGTGCCTAATTTTTAACTGGGTTGCATTCCGACAAATTGCTTTCTCCTCTCTGTGGCGTGAACCACGCTCTTTCTGGGTCTTCTATCTACCGAAGATGTCTGTATCTTTGCTGATTGCTACATTCGTGTTCCTTACCCGCAAAAAATGGTGGACGATAGTCGTGTCTCTATTAGTAGATATATGGATCATCGCCAACCTTATCTACTATCGTACGACTCGTATATTCATCAGTGCCCACTCTTTCCAATTGCTTGGGAATATGGATGGTTTTTGGGATTGCATTCCAATGTATATGGACGCTCAAATGTTAGAACTACTTTTCCCTACTCTATTGGTGATCTTTGCCGTATATCTATTTGGAAACAAGCAGCGCAGTCTGCTATGGTTTGCCACTTCACTCGCTTTGAGCATATTATTTGATATTACTACCTGCAATGTGCTAAAGAAAGACAGTTACTCATTTGCAAATCGTTTTTATTTCAGTTCTTTACATACTTCATTTATTGAAGATGTTTGCCGCTCGAATATTTCAGGGCTTCCAAAATCTTTGTCCGTACTACATGCCTTGGTGTACGATACAGAATGTTTAGTTCGTATGCCTTTCAACATAGGACCAAAGCCTCAACTGACCGATGAAGAGAAAGGCGAGATAGCCAACTTTACACATCCGAAAGGCTCGGCTATACAGCCGCAAACACCTCTTGTATTGATATTGGTAGAAAGTATGGAAACATGGGCTATTCATCCAGATATTACACCAAATCTGTGTCGTTTTGTTGCCGAACACGAATCCGTTTTGTGCGCTACTTTTGTAGAAAGCCAAACCAAGGGAGGACAATCCGGTGATGGGCAAATGATATTCAACACGGGGCTGCTGCCAATAGCCGAAGGAGCCGTATGTAACCGTTTTGCGAATAATGTCTATCCCTCCTTGAGCGATTTATATGACCACACCGCCATGATACAAGCCGGTTCTATGACACTGTGGAATCAAGATGAGATGAACCATGCCTACCATATCGACACCGCCTATCTAAACATGGAGGGTCTCGACGAACGAACATTCTTTCTGCTTGATAGCATCGCCACCCGCTACGACTATATTCTCGCCATGACAATGGCTACGCATACGCCTTTTAGCAGTTGTGCCAAGTTAAGCCCTGTGCGGAACCTCCCTGCGGATATGCCGACTCCGATGGCGAACTACCTCCACTCGATGCACTACACCGACTCGTGTTGGGGTGCATTCCTGCAACGGATAGACACCGACTCCGTTCTACGCAACAGCACCATTGCCATTATGGGCGACCACATCATCTTCCACGCTGACCAACGGCAGGAGTTCCAATCCTACTGCGATGCAGCGGGGCAGGACTTTACGCCCCGAGAGTCATACACCGCTCTCGTGGTCTATTCGCCTGCCATACAAGAGAAAACCGTTATCGACACGCCTACCTATCAGATGGATGCCTACCCCACACTGCTGCACCTCATCGGTGGCGAGGCGTACTACTGGCAGGGCTTTGGTGTTAACCTATTAGACACTGCAGCCCGCACGCATCGCCCCATCGAAGTCAATCGCGCTTACCAACTCTCCGACCAAATGATCCAAGCCGACTATTTTCGGTAAAAAGAACGGCTGCGTTTAGAGTAACCCTGTCATATAAACAGGGAGAAGCAGCAACATACCGTCTTTGCGCAAGTCTTTGGTATAAATCAAGTAGCGATTGCCGACTTGCTCCGAGAACTTTTGACAGAACTCATCCAACGACTTGTGCGTCTTATAGCCCGACGACTTCACCTCTATGGGGCATAGTTTGCTCCCTCGCGAGAGCAGGAAATCCACCTCGTAGTTATGGTTTGAAGTCGCCGAACGCCAAGTGTGATAGAACAAACGGTTGCCCGCTGCCACTAACATCTGCGCCACGACATTTTCATAGACATAGCCCAAATCGGCAGAGAGTTTGTCGCTCAGCAGTTTTTGATAGATAGTATTGTCCGTCGCACTTTTGTCCCAGAAAGCCAAGGTCAAGAACAATCCCGTGTCGCCCATATAGAGTTTGTACTGCTCGTAGTCGGTATGCAAAGGCATTCCCACCGTAGGTTGATTGGCATGGTGCGCAAAGTTGACCGTCATACTATCCTCCAAATCACGCAGGAACTCATCCATATTGTCCTTTTCCTCGCGACGCCCTAATACACTGGTCGGCACATAGCGTGTGGCGTTGCTCGCCAACTGCGACGGAATGGCACTAAAGAGTTTCGATATCTTTCCCGAGGGGTCTATCTTGAGGAAATCATCCAAATAGAGTTCGATAATCTCGCGTTTCTTTTGGTCAACCTCGGTCAAGTTGTTCGTTTCGAGGTAGGTATTCACGGCTTGCGGCATACCGCCGACTAACATATAGAGGCGGAAATCCCGCATCAGTTTTCGTGCTACCTCATCGCCTAATGAACGGTGAGCAGTCAGTGCATCTTGCAGCAGCGGGAGCGTCACCTCATCGCCCATTGCCCAACGAAACTCCTCATAATCCAACGGATACATCGTCAGGCGTGTTTCTTCGCTCGGAATAACAATATCCTTGGTATGTTTCTTAATACTCAGAAGCGACCCCGTCTCGATATAGTCGTATCGATGGTCTTTGACAAGGTACTTAATGGCTTCGCGCACTTTCGGACATTTCTGTATCTCATCGAAAATAATCACCGAACGCCGCTCGTACAGGCGCACGCCGTAGATAAACTGCAGTTGCAGAAAGAAATTGTTTCGGTCCGATATATTTTCCACCGCTTCCCACACGGCTGCCGGTGCGTCGGCAAAATCCACCACAATATAACTCTCATACTCCCGTTTGGCAAACTCTTCCGCTATAGTCGATTTACCAACACGCCTTGCCCCTTTGATGAGCAAAGCGGTCGTTCCCTCTTTGGTCTGCTTCCACTCAAGCATCTGCTTGTAAATCTTTCGTTTGAAAGTGCGTATCGTCTCCATAGTATTCCTATTTTTCGGCTGCAAAGATACAGCAAAAATACGAAATCCCCAAATTTATTTTGCTGTTTTCCTACAGAATCCCCAAATTTATTTCGGCGTTTGAGTACGAAATCCCCAAATCCTTGGAACGGGTGCCTGCGGCGTATGGACACAAATTGGCATAAAAAAAGCATAATTGAACTATATTTGAGCCTATTTGTACAGAAACTAATACAGTTAGATGTTTCGGATAGGACAGATGTTTCAGGTAGAAACCTTTATAAAACCCTTATAAGAGTTATACTTGGTAAGGTAGTGGTAAGGTAATGGTATGGGGATACGTCCGAGATTAGACGCTAATTCGTCCGAGAAAACTGCCTGTTCCGATCGATAATAAACGCCATAGGAGGATGTTACCACTGTTGCAGCCAAGCACCGCAGGAGCAACTGAGCCTTACGGCTCACGCGGGTGGGGACACCCACGCCCCCAGGCTGCCGGATGTGCTGCCCCTGTTCATTTTAGCGCAACAGTTGTAATCTACATTCGATGTAAAGCAAACATGGATTGGAGAGAAACTGCGGCAGGCGGGTAGAAAAAACACTTCCCGTAGAGGTTCATAGAAGGGAATTTTGGCACAGTTTTTGCTGCTTATGGGCGGGTCGAAAAATGAGGTTTATCCTAATAGAGCAACCGATATAATATCCTACTATCGCAACCGATATTTTAGATAGGTTACGCTTTATGGAACAATCGCATAA
>CAVHKB010000201.1:0-4060 GCA_963636305.1 Prevotella sp. P5-108 | reverse complement strand
ATGTATCAATGTTATTTGGCTATTATTTGGTTGTTATTTGTTTATTATTTGCCCGCTATTTGTTGCATCGTTTATGTATGCTGTAGAGCCATAGCGTGCTATGGCTCTCGACTCCCTTTCAAAAGACAAACAATATGTTCCCCTCCAACCAACATTTCCCCAGAAATCCAGAATCCCCAGACCCTCCAGCCAACCAAGAAAGGTCATAATACCTATGCCATACTCTGTATGTTAACTGTTAACCGTTAATTCCTAATTCATCTCAATACGGCAACGCCGTCCGTCAACCATCTCCCCTCAAAAAAATAATTTCTCAAACAATTGCAAACAACAGAATAATGTTGTATCTTTGCAACCGTCAAAGTAGAGTTGTCTTTTTTATGTACAATTTATACCAACACTTTGTAATCCATTCGGCAAACACGGACTTTCGTTCGCTCTTCCCTGTCCCTCTCAACTGTCTTGATACTCGCTCGATGCCTCGTCTGCGCTTGAAAGGCATTACCTCTGCCGCTAACACTGTCGCACTTAATCCCTCCTGCTGATTTGCTATGAATACCCACCATGAAACACACCCACAACACACAACCACCCTGCAAGAACGCTCTCTCGCAGCCTTTTGCCGTATATGCCAATAACCGAATATATCATAACTGACTATCGATAACTAACAAATAACTAACTAATTAAATCAATCTATTATGAAAAAGAAATTATCTTTTCTTTTCGCTGCACTCTTATGTGCGGTAATGTCTTTCGCGACAAACTATGTCAAGGTAACGTCGGCTCCTGAAGATTGGAGCGGGGAGTATATCCTTGTGTACGAGAAATCTAACACCGAAGCCTATGTGTGGACTGGTGTAGATGTCGCCTCTTGCTATACGGCTGCTACCATTGCCAACAACAAAGTGTCTGGCGATAATTTTGTAACCCTTACCATCGCTCCTATGACCGGCGGCTATTCCATCAAGATTAACGGAGGAGAAAAGAATGGACAGTATGTAGGTTATAAGAGTAATCAAAACGGTATGAATATACAAGCCACCGAAATCCTTAATACAATTTCTTACGAAAGTAATGCAATAACAATCAAAAGTGGTACTGCGTCATCAACGATGCGTTTCAATAATTCTAACAGTGATAGTGGTTTACGTTTCCGTTATTACAAGTCAGGTCAACAGCCCGTCCAACTCTACAAGGTGGAGGTGGTTATTCCCGCTCAAGGCATTTCTTTGGACAAAAAGACACTCTCGTTGGACAATGGTGCTTCCGAACAACTAATCGCTACACTCAATCCTACTAACGCCACTACAAACATCGAATGGAGTTCAAACAACACCGAAGTTGCTACCGTATCCAATGGTTTGGTAACCGCTGTAGGCGTAGGACAAGCCACTATCATCGCTACTGTAACGCCCCAAGAGGGAGTATCCTACAGCGATACTTGCACGGTAACCGTAGTAGCCGCTCCCGATGCACCCACATTCACTGTAACCGACGAGGTCTTCGAAGGCTCAATGAATGTAGCACTTGCCGCCGCTGAAGGCATGAAAATCTACTATACCACCAACGGTGATGTTCCTACTGTCACCTCTACGGAATATACGGCTCCTTTCGAAATCACTGCTACCACCACCGTTAAGGCTATCGCCTACGATGCAGCAAACACCAAAGCAAGTGTAGTGGCTGAAAAAACCTACACCAAAGCAACGACCTGCGCTGAAATAAACACGGCTACTAAAGGCACAGTGGTCAATCTGAATACGGTAACTGTAGTCTATGTGAACAATGCCAATATCTATGTAGCAGACGCTACAGGTACAACACTTGTCTTCGCATATAATTTCGGACTGCAAGCAGGGGATATCGTCAAGGGCTTAAAAGGCACTATAGACATATACAACGGACTGCCCGAACTCAAACCTTCTGTAACCAAAGATGACACAACCATTACAAAAGGCGGACTGCAAATACAACCGACCGTCCTTAATGCCGTACCTACTGCTGCTCAAGTGAACCAATATGTAAAGTTCCAAGGGGTTAAGTTCGACCAAGATTATACCAACTACAGCACGAAAACCAGTGCCAATATCACCATTGGTGGAGAAACATTTCCCGTACGCAATAACTTCGAACTTGATTTCGGCGACATTAAAAAGGACTACGCGTATGATATAATAGGCTTTGTGCATATCAATAACTCAACGATACAAATCCTTCCTATCGCCATCAACGACATCACCATGCACGGTGCTTACACCGTAGGCGCAACCGACTGCGACTATGCAAGCCTCTATAACGCTTTCCAAGACTACAATACAAAGGCTGCCAACGGTATGGTTGCAGGCGATGTTACCCTGCAAATCGCTTCCGACCTCGCTGAAGCAAAGAATGTAGGTATTCAAAACCCGACGGAATATACCCTCACTATCACAGTGGACAAAGCCGAAGCACGCACCATCACTTTCTCACAGAGTCTTGATAATTACGGCCCCTCAGGAAACATCTGTATCGGTTGCGACAACACCCTTTCACACACCTGCGCCAGTGTAGCCACCAAGAATATCATTATCGACGGTGCTTATAACGGTAGCGAAGAAAGTTACTTAACAATCAAAGCCATCAAAGGTTGTCACAAAGGAAACGGTCCTGTGCTGATTTATGGAAATGTACAAGATGTAACTGTCAAGAACTGCTCACTCATCGCAGAGAATGGTGGCGGCAGTTCTCTGTTCCCGTTGAACATCCGTACCCAAAACGAAACGGCAAACGCACCGGTCAATATCACCGTCGAGAACAACTACATGTATGCAATTGCCGGCAGTGCTGACCAAGGTATACAACTGACGAAGGGTACAGGAGCGAAAGCAGGATTGACTACCCCGAAGAATATAACGATTAAAGACAACACTATTATCGGACGAACACGCGGTATATTCATCTACGGCGCAGACGGTACAACCACCATCACTGGCAACGAGATACAGGTATTGCAAACTGCCGATATGCTCAGTTACGGTATCTGGGGCTGTGCCAATACATCTGGTGAGTTTATTGTAGAGAACAATATGCTTACCGCGCTTAAAACGGGTGGTGTAACAGCATCAATAAGCGGTATCACAGGTATCAGCGCAGGTGCAGGCAAGTGGTATATCCGCAACAACTATGTATCAGGCTTCAGTGTCGCATCAGCAACCGCCACAGGTATTACCCTTATCGGTATTGAAGGCTCTGCTGCTGCAGACACATTGGTTATCGAACACAACACTGTGGCTTTGGCAGACCAAACCAATGCTATCGCTTCTCCCAACCTGAACAAGGTATGTATGATTAAACCCGTATCCACAAAGGCTTCCGTAAAGAACAACCTCGTTTACTCTGCAGAGGCTGACTTCAACAATGCACTGGTCGTTCCCGCTGGCACGATGGAAGGCAATGTATATTGCACCGCTTCTTATGTAGGTGCTACCGAAGAGACCAAAGCATTTGCCGACTACAAGACCGCAATCGAACCTACTGCCAAGAGTGTAGAAAGCGTAGTCTTTGCCAACCTTGCACAAGGCGATTTGGACCTGACAGGTACTTCCGACGGCGATGTTAATCTCGGCGTAGATGCAATCGAGAGCGTTGCTTTGGACATCTATGGTACTACCCGTGCAGCCTATACCTATGCAGGCGCATTCGAAGGCACTGCACTGACCAAGCCCGACCCGGGAACAGGTCTTGACAACACAGAAGAGGTCGCAGGTGTACAGAAAGTACTTCGTGACGGACAAGTATATATCATCCGTGACGGTAAGACCTACAACATAATGGGACAAGTAGTAGAATAAATGCCCACACACATTCCCTTGGAGTTCCCTCCCGAATAGCAAGAAACTCCAAGAGATATACCCACCAAGAGAGCCGCACCTCGTGCGACTCTCTTGTTCGTTTTGCCGCATAACAACTCCCTCTCCCCTTCACCAAGCCCCATAAACACTACCACTTCCAAAGGTTTTATATACGATTTATATAGGACGCATATAGGACGAATATAGGATGAATATAGGAAGAACCT
>CAVHKB010000200.1:0-4136 GCA_963636305.1 Prevotella sp. P5-108 | reverse complement strand
ACTTCGTTTATGCCCACCGTAGAGCCATAGCGTGCTATGGCTCTCAACTCCCCTTTGCAGGTAAAACATCGTGTTCCCCTCAAACTACATATTGCTCTTCGACCATACTCTGCATGTTAATTCTTAATTCTTAATTGTTAATTGCCCATTCCTCTACCATTCCTAATTGAATAGCCCCCAAAAAAAGCACTATCCAATCCGTAAATTAACTGTTTTTATGGCACATTTTGTAGTTTTTCTACAAAAAATGCCAAAAATACGCGAATTTATTTGCATGTATCAAAAAAAGCCCGTATCTTTGCAGCGGATTTACAAAATAAGCCATTTGTTGTAGTGTGAATCTGCTGTAAAAATGCTATTTTGTAGAAATCTAACAATATACACAAATATAAACACAATGAAACAATGAACAAGATGGAAACTGACATCAACTGCATTTTAGCGATTGAGATAGAGAATATCTATTCAATCAAGAATCCTGTCCGTATTGATTTCCGGGCGGCTAATCTGCGCACCTCGCAGGCGAAGATCCTCTCCGATAATACCTTCGAGTGGAACGGACAGAAGATACTCAAGACAGTTGGGCTCTTTGGTTCTAATGCTGCGGGGAAGTCGAATATTGTCCGTGCGATTCTCTTTTTCTGCCGTACGATTTTGAATTCGCACCAGTATAATATCAATAAGAAAGTGTTCGATTTCATGCCTTTCAAGTTCGATGGTTATGCAGCAAAGCCTACTCGTTTTTATATTGATTTTGTGTGCAACAATGTAGAGTACGAGTATCAATATACGCTCAATACGCATGAGATTTTGTCCGAGTCCTTGTATTATTATCCTTCTTCGCATCGTGCCAAGGTGTTTGAGCGCAAGGCGGGGGAGAATAAATATACTTTCGGCTCGAAACTATTGTTGCGTCCTAAGGAGGTGGCAGACAGCCTTTTGGGGAATAACCTGTATCTTTCGCGTGCGTCGGCAATGAATAGGGAATTGGCTATGCGTGTGTTTCGCTTCTTTTCGCACGACTTTATGCTTGACCTTTTCCCTGCACATAACCAAGTTGTGCGTAAGGTGTTTGCCGAATATAAGCCTCTCATTTTGAAAGCGTTGGCTATTTGCGATAGCGACATTAGTGATATTGAATTGCGGCAGAAAGATGTACTTCAGCCGGTACAGGTTATGCAGCCCAATGGCGAACCTACCATTACTTTCTTGCCCACTAAGGAACCGGTCTTTAAGACCTATCATCGTCAGAACCCGAAGACGCAGTTCGATATGGATACAGAGGAGTCCGACGGTACAAGGCGTTTATTTATTATTGTTGTGCGTTTTATTGATATTATTCGCAATGGTAAATCGCTGATGCTCGATGAGTTCGACCGACAACTCCATGTCCGTTTGGCTGATTTTATTATCGATTTAGTGCATGCTACGCCGCATTCACAAATGCTTTTCACCTCTCATAATACCAATCTTATTGATATGAAGCGTTTCCGCAAAGACCAGATACTCTTTGTCAATAAGCGTGAGGATGGTTCTTCCGAGGTCTATTCGCTCTACGATTTTAAGGACTTCCGTGAGAATATGGATGCGGAGAAAGGCTATTTGCAGGGTCGTTTCGATGCGGTGCCTACTGTTGCAACATCGACTGCTGTTCTCAAATCTTTTTTAGGGGAGGTGCAACATGAATAATCGACGACGCCAACAAGCACCGCCCCGTAAGATGAAAGAGGTTTTTCTCATCTTCTGCGAGGGGGAAACGGAGGAGAACTATGTGAATATGTTGCGCTGCTATTTTCGTGCGCCTATACGCATCGTATCTTCTGTGCAGGGGCAGTCTGTGTCTAAACATTTGATTAATGAGTACAAACGCTTTATGCAACTCAGTCCATCCGATAAGGTTTCCATATTCTTGATGTATGATTTGGATGTCGAAGAAATTATGACGCGGTTGCAAGGCTGTCAAGCGGAGTTGTTGGCATCCAATCCTACGATTGAATTGTGGTTCCTTTTGCATTCGGTTGACCAACATGCGCCGATTGCTTCGAAAGATGTGGTGCGTATATTGCGTCAGTCTGCGCCGGAGTGGCGCAACTATCATAAGGGAGAACTGACCGACA
The DNA here is from genome assembly GCA_963636305.1 of Prevotella sp. P5-108. Taxonomy (GTDB): domain Bacteria; phylum Bacteroidota; class Bacteroidia; order Bacteroidales; family Paludibacteraceae; genus Colicola. The sequence goes on along the minus strand of CAVHKB010000200.1, from coordinate 2,019 downwards.
AGCAGGTGCGTTTGTTGCAAAATAATATGCCTCTTGCTATTGAGCGAGCCGCATTGCTTACCGACCTTGCCAATCCTTCGTCGCGTGTCTATTTGCTTGTTCGGCGCTTGCAGACCGAATCGAATAACCCCCAACCATAACTAACACCAACCTAAACCAATCAATATATTCACCCTTTTAATCCCGAATCAGCCTATGAATGTATAATCGCCCTCGCAGCCACGCACTGCCCATAGGGAACATGCAGGGTGCGCATGTTTGACCTCGCCCCAACAATTTTTTTTTCACGGCTTGACGAAGCAATGCGTATAAGGTATTTGATAGAAATTTACGGTAGAATTAGATTTTTGGGAAATCCTACACCTTACTACTATGAAAATCTAACTAAACCTATCAACTGTCGGAGATTTTATGCCTTTTGTTTTCAACAGCCAAATTCAATAACCATCCCCTCGGGTGTGCTAAGGGGACATACAAAAAACAAGTAAGTATGCTACATCACACCCCAATAGTTATGGCACAATTAGACCCCATGATTCATCTCGATGCCTTTCACGGCAAATATGGGCGTACCGACCGAGTTTATGCTCGTGTACGCAAGTTCGATAACCGCACTTTGGGCATTGCCCTGAAGCACCCTGTCACCAACAACCCTCCAACGGAGGAGCAGAAAGCGGTGCAAGAGAAATTCAAGACAGTGCAAACCAAGGTGAAGACTATTCTGGCAGACCCGGCGCAGCGAGCGCAGTATCTGGCGGAATGGAAAGCGCAACGCAAATATACGACGCTCCGCGGCTATGTTTTCGCCAAACTCTACAACGATGAAACGGCGTAGCCGATAACCGAATGAGTGGGGGAGGGAAGAGGTACCGCCCAACGAATATCCTGTCCAACGAATATCCCGCCCGATATCCTGCCCGGCACCTCGCCCGATATCTCGCCCGATATCCGCTCAACACCTCGCCCGACACCCCCACTCATTCTTCCCCCACCCACTCATTCTTTCACCACCCAATCAACCATCCCCCCCAGCCCTCCAGCCTCCCCAGATATCCCACAATGCCCCGGAAATCCAGAATCCCCAGAACAACCAACTACTTCCCTTGCATATTAATTGTTAATTTCCCTACGGGACTTTCCTATCTCAAAAAAAATCCCTATCTTTGCCCCAGATATCCAGAACCCCCAGAAATCCAGAAATCCAGAAATCCAGATGTCCCCTATCTCCCCCATACTCCGCAAGCAGGTTAATCCCCATTCGCTCCATTTCTATCGGAAGTCGGATGTGTTGTACCAACTGACGCTGGTGTTCTGCCGTCGTTTCCTGCCCATGTATGGAGATAGGACGGTGGACCAGATGACGCAGGCGGCGCGTTCGGGCAAGCAGAATATCGTCGAGGGGTTGGCGGACGGGGTTACATCGACGGATATGCAATTGCGTATGCTTAATGTGGCGCGTGCGAGTCTGCGGGAGTTGCAGGAGGACTATCGGGATTATCTGACGGCGCATTATGCGAATCCGTGGGGCGAGGCGCATCCCCGTTATGGGGCGATGTTGTCTTTTTGCCGCACGCACGATGAGTTGGAGGAGTATGTGCAGTTTTTTGAGCAGTGGTCGGACGAGGAGATGGCGAATACGGCATATACGCTGTGTCGTCTGTCGGATAAGATGATGACCTCTTATCTGAAGCGTTTGGAGGAGAGTTTTGTGAACGATGGCGGAATCCGTGAGCGTATGACGGCAGCCCGCTTGGGTATGCGCCAAACCCAGCGCGAACAAATCGCCCAACAGCAGTCCCAAATCGCCGCCCTCCAATCCGAAAACGCCCAATTAAAATCCCAACTTGCTCAATTACAAACCGAGAATGCCCAATTACAATCCCGACTATCCCAATTACAATCCCACTCCTGCCCCAGAAATCCAGAATCCCCAGATATCCGGCCACCTCACTAAATCCCCCTAATGCCCCACATTGCCCCAGCCATCCAGCCTCCCCAGATATCCAGCCCTCCCACTAA
>CAVHKB010000199.1:0-4164 GCA_963636305.1 Prevotella sp. P5-108 | reverse complement strand
CAAACGGCATCATACAGAGTATGGTGGAGTTGTGCCACACATTGGGCACGCAATAGCCTAAATACATATTGTTCGCCGAGAGGAAGATGCCGAACGGCTTTAGGAAGTACATCATGGGCAGGATGTACACAAAGAGCAGGGCAAAGGCCGCCCCTTTGGCAAGTTTTGGCGTGGTCCATTCTCGGAACGCTTCCCGCACTATGGTGTATTTGGCGGTGTTGGCAGTGGCCAGCAGCACCACCAATACGGCTCGCATGGGATATTTGGCACCGGTAAATAGTGTCAGCATGTTGATGACAAAATACATCAGGAAGTTGGTCGAGAACAGCCGATGTTCCGCGAGCATTTGTTGCGCGATGTAAGCATGGGCGGGTAGGTCGCTGTTCCATTTTATCACGAACATGATGTATGCAAACACCGCCAGCATCAGTGCAAACACGCCCATCACATCTCTATTCCCCCGCACCGTATTTCGAATCGCTTCTTTCATTTTATTTGGATTCATTGCCACTCAATGTAATTCATACCACCCGCCACGGATTATAGCCACCAATGGTAGATAGGCGTTTCGTTTTGGATGGTAAATCCGTTCTTTTCGTACCAGCGGCAAGCATCGGTGTTGGCTTTCTGCGTCGGGACTTCCAGTGTTTTCACGCCCTGCTCAAACAAATAGCCTTCCACTGTCGCCATCAGTCGGCTTCCTATCCCGGAGTGTTGCCTGTCCGTATCGACTGCTACCAATCCGATATGTCCCAATGCGTCTTGATAGTCGAAAGTAATCATGCCTTGTGCAACTCCGTGCTCATCTTCGGAAATCAATATCCGGCGATTGCTACCTTCGGTGGGGCAAGCATTCTCAACCCAGCGGCGATACAATCGCTCGAAACTTCCTTTCGGCAGTTGTTGGTCTAATTTGAAACGGGAAAAGCCGCCACTCACCAATGCCAAATGGTATAATGCGTCGGTGGGGTGGTCACCTTTGAAGAATGTACAGTTAGGGAATGGCTTGTGCGGTTCGCAAGGCTTGCTGTAAAGGATTTTCTTATCCACCAATCGGGCTCCTGCTGCTCGGAATCCGACTGCACCGTTGTTAAACACATACAGCAAGTCGTATTGTTGTTTCCATTCTGCGTGCCGCCGAGACAGTTCTTCGCAATCCGTCTGTGTCTGCAAGTCCGCACGCCCTATCCGCAAACCGAAAAAGCGGGAATCCCAATCTAATGTACGGACCGTCATACCTCCAAATTGCGTGTTTCACCAACAATGAAGGTCGGGCGTTGCTTCACGGTATCGAACATTTTTCCGATATACAGCCCCACAACACCCAATAGCGAGATTATAATGCCCGCTATTATCCATATAGAAACGACAAGACTCGTGTAGCCCAGCACCGCTATGTCTCCCGCGAGGAATTTTACCAAATAGACAATGCCGATTATCAGTGCAATCCCCGTAACTGCAAAGCCGCATTTTACCATGAGCCGCATGGGCTTGTCGGAGAACGAAATCATGGTATCGATAGCCAAATGCATAAGTCGCCCGAAGTTGTACGACGACTTGCCTTCGGCACGCTCAGCGTGCTGCACGGGCAGGTAGGCTTTTCGAAATCCTGCCCACTGCACTTGCGTCGGGAAATAGCGGAAACTATCGCCCATCGACAATACGGCGTCTATCACACAGCGGCGATAGATACCGAAATTCGCCACCGAAGCGTCTTGCTTGGTGTCGGTCAGATAACTGAAAATGGAATAGAATACTTTGGAGGAAAGGCGTTTCAGCCATTTGTCCTCACGGTGAATTCGCTGTGCGAATACCGAATCATACCCCTCCTGTGCTTTGCGGTAGAGGGCGGGGATTTCTTCGGGGCGGTCTTGCAGGTCGCAGTCCATCACCACCACATAGTCGCTCTTGGCGTAGTGCAGCCCCGCCGTAATGGCATAGTGTTGCCCAAAATTACGCGAGAGATTGATGCCCTTCACGCAGGGATTGAGCGCACATTGCTTCTCTATCTCTTGCCACGAATTATCCGGCGAGGCATCATTGACGAGAATTATCTCATAAGCGAATGGTTCGTGGGGGGGGGTATTGGGAGTATTCGCAGAAGAAATGCCCTGCTGTGTGTTCGCAGTAGCGTCAGCGGTGTTTGTCCCCACCGCTTGGGCGAGGGTGTTCATAGCCTCGACAATGCGGCGCACCAACTCCGCCACCATCTTCTCCCCGCGATAGACGGGAGAGACTACGGATATATGACAATGTGTTTGCGGCATAGAGGGGATGAGGGGGTTATAATTGAATCGTATTATTCTTGAGTTGGTTGGATTGTGAGGTTAGTTGGATTGTGTAATACTATTGCATCTAACGGGTTGCAAAGTTAGTACATTTTTATGATATGGGCAAAATAGGAGAGGATTTTTTTTGTAATAAGTAATGTGTTGCCACAACAATAATATCTTGTTAACGGGCGGTTGACGCCATATAGACAGGAATTAGGCGTACAGACAAAGAGGAGTGTTTTTGAGAAAGGAGCGGATAGGAACTTAGATGGGCTCAGTTACTCTGTTTTGTGCGGGTTCTTTCTGCAGTTCTATTACCGTTATCTCGCTTGGGCAGTTGAGACGGACGGGAAGGGTGCAACCAATACCCGAATTGACATAGAGCGACTGCCCTTGTTCTTTGTACCAACCTGCGGACTCGGGGAATGTTATCTTTGAAAGCGGTATGCCGAAGAGGCGTATCTGCCCCGAGTGAGTGTGTCCGCTCAATGTCAGTTCGATGTCGGTTTGCGGCACCACCTCTGCCCGCCAATGGGTGGGATCGTGGGAGAGCAATATACGGAAGCCTGTAGTCCCTTCGGTGGCTTTGGGAAGGTCGCCCCTATAGATAGTTTTGAAGCCTTCGCCGCCGCACGAACTGTTGTCGACGCCGATAACAGTAAGTTCCTGCCCATTGCGCTCGATGACTTGATGTGCATTGCGCAGCAGTACCCAGCCGAGACTATCGCGCTCGTAGGCTGCAAGTCGTTCCACTTCTTTCTCCCGTTCGGTTTCTGTCAGCCCGCTATAGATGAGCATATCGTGGTTGCCGAGTACACTTACTACACCGTTTTTGGCAGATAGTTTCCGCAGTATATCGGTGTATGGCTGTGCCTCCTCTACGCCGAGTGTGACCAAGTCGCCCGTAAAGCAGATGATATCCGGTTGCAGGGCATTGACAGTATCGACAATGCGTTGCAGTGCCATTGGTCGGTCGTCGTAGGTAGATAGGTGTAAGTCGCTGATTTGTACTATCTTATAGCCATCGAAAGCATCTGGTAGCGTAGAGGTAGTGCAGACGGTGCGGACTGTGCGTAGTTGGAATCGCCCGACAAAAAAGCCATAGGCGAGTAGCGTCCATAGTGCGATTATCAAGGCTATGGTTGTCCATCCAAAAGGGCTGTACGGTGGGCGAGTGCAGATGCCTGTTTCGCTGGTGAGCCACCATAGGAACCATATTACATTCGGCACCAGACCGACTATTACGGCAAGTATTACTCCCACCAGTGCCATTATAAAGCCTAAAGTCATGTTGTATTGAGTCTTTTTTGGGGATGTTCTGTTTATGTATCGTCTTGGCAAAAATCTTGCCAACGGATAGGTTCGTTTGATCTTATATGCGGCATTTTTTGTAGGAAAGGAGTCGATAAAGGTTCGACAGTGTATGCTTAATCACATAAGAATCACATAAGAATCACATAAGAATCTCATATAGTTGTCGGCTTGTTGTTTGCTGGGCAGCAGGACCTTCGTTTGAGAGAGAGATGTAGGTTTTTCGCCGATGAAAGTTGTTTGGTTTAGGGGTTTTAATAAGTTGCTTCGTGTGTTGAACGAGAAATTTATAGAAATTATCCTTAACCTTATAAATAAAGACGGGGACGGGGGACGAGAGATTCATGAGGCGGTCTGCACTTGGGAAGCATTTGAGTATGCTTTGCCTGTTTACGAAATCGCTCATTTACAAGCAGTTGATTGCCGAGAACAAAAAAGCGGACTTCTCCGTTGGTTGGAAAAGTCCGCTGCTAAGAGTAAATTACAGCCTTTTATGCCCGACGAGCCGCAGCGTCCTTGTAGTACTTTTGGTTCACAAAGACATCCGTCGTGTACGGATTGATATGGCGTTTCTTGGCTT
>CAVHKB010000198.1:0-4240 GCA_963636305.1 Prevotella sp. P5-108 | reverse complement strand
ATGTTATACAACATATTTTTCGCCCTTTTCTGCCCAAATCCACTCTTATTTCACTTGTTACATGACTTTATTCGTGACATATTGTAATATCATATAAAAATATATACCTTTGCCTTCGTATTCAAAAACAGATACCTTTATGAGCGAAAACGAAATCATTCAACGACAAGACAAGGCAGAACAGTTCTTCCGACAAGGCTTCAACTGCGCTCAATCGGTCGTCGCTGCTTGTGCCGACATCTATGCTATCGACACCGATTTTGCACTACGAGTTGCTGCTTCCTTCGGCGGAGGAATTGGCAGAATGCGACAAACCTGTGGCGCGGCTTGCGGCATGTTCATTCTTGCAGGATTGCACAATGGTAGCACCACTCCGCACGACAACGACGGCAAAATGAAAAACTACCAAACAGTCCAAAACCTTGCCCAACTTTTCAAACAAGATAACGGCTCGCTCATCTGTGCCGAACTGTTAGGACTCGCAAAGCCCGAACAATCGCCCGAACCTGAAAAGCGGACCGATACTTATTACAAGAAAAGACCTTGCGTCGAAATGGTGCGCTCGGCTGTCAGAATTTATTGCGAAAATCTATTATAATAAAAACGGTTATCTATGTACTATTTGGCTATCATCGGAGGAGGACCTGCAGGCTATACGGCTGCTGCTCAAGTCGCTAAGGCAGGTAAAGAAGTAATTCTTTTCGAACAAAACGCTATCGGAGGCACGTGCCTCAATGTAGGTTGTATCCCTACTAAAACACTGCTTTACAGTGCTAAAACCTACTACAATGCAGCCAATGCTGCCAAATATGGCGTCATCACTCAAGGCGTGCAGTTCGATTATGCCAAAATACAACAACGCAAACAGAAAGTAGTCAGAAAACTCGCAGCAGGCATACGGGCTAAACTCAATAACCCGCTATGTACGCTCGTCACAGCAGAGGCGTCCGTCGTCTCAAGAACCGACGACAAAGTCATCATCCGTGCAGCAGAAAACGACTACGAAGCCGAGAACCTGCTTATTTGCACAGGCTCAACCAACTTCGTCCCACCTATACCGGGACTCAAAGATAACCCATTCGTATTGGATTCAACCGATGCACTGAACCTGACCGAACTGCCCTCGTCTGTCATTATTGTCGGCGGCGGTGTAATCGGCATGGAGTTCGCTACCTTATTCCACGAACTGGGCATCAAGGTTACTGTCATCGAGGCAATGCCCGCCATTCTCCCTAATCTCGACAACGAAGTGGTGGACATACTCCTGCAAAAATACAAAAAAGAAGGAGTGGAGGTCTTCACTAATACGCGCGTCACACGCGTCGAAGACAATCAAGTCTTCACCGAACAAGCAACATTCTCTGCCGATAAAATCCTCGTTTGTGTCGGGCGCAAACCAAATCTCAACGGCTTGGAAGCATTGTCCGACCTACAACTCAACCGCAAGGGTATCGAGATAGACGAATTTATGCGAACCAATCTTCACAATGTCTATGCGGCTGGCGATGTCACAGGAAAACTGATGCTCGCACATACTGCAACCCGACAAGCAGAGGTAGCTGTAGGAAGAATGCTCAAACAACTTCCGTTGCAACGAATAGCCTACAACGCTATTCCTTCTGTCGTCTATACTAACCCCGAGATAGCAGCAGTAGGGCTTACTGAAGCCGACCTCACAGGAAAAGACTGTGTTCTTCCTATTCCCTACGAAGTGAAAAAATTACCTATGGCTTTCTCAGGGCGTTTTGTAGCAGAGAACGAAGCAGAAAACGGCCTGTGTAAAATCATCATCGACCAAAAGAAACAAACTGTATTAGGCGTGAGTATAGTAGGAAACCCCTGTTCTGAAATAATAGCAGCGGCTTCCTTCGCCGTACGAATGGGCTACACCGTTGCAGAGTTCCAGCAAGTAGTATTCCCGCATCCTACTGTGGCGGAAATTCTACGGGAAGCAGTAATAGAGTAGGGGATCGTTCTATGGAGAAAAACAAAAGGGTGCTCATGGCAATGAGTGGCGGCATTGACAGTTCGGTCGCTGCTATGTTGCTCTTGGAACAAGGCTACGAATTAGTTGGCATAACCTTTCGTACCTACGACTCTATTCGTGAGTCGTGCCTGCGAAAAGAGAAAGGCTGCTGTTCCATAGAGTCTATAATGGAGGCGAAACATCTTGCCGAACAGTTAGGATTTCCGCATCATATTCTCGATTTCCGCGAAACTTTCAGCAAAGAGATTATTGCCAATTTCGTCAGTGAATACCTCAACGGACGAACCCCCAACCCATGTGTATTATGCAACTCGCATATCAAATGGGGAGAACTCTGCAAGGCTGCCGCTCAGTACAACTGCGATTGGATAGCAACTGGACATTATGCACGCATCGCACAATACAACGGACACTACTACTTGCGCAATGCTGTCGACACCCACAAAGACCAAACCTACTTCCTTTGGATGTTGACCGAAGATAACATCCGCCATACCATCTTCCCGCTTGGAGAACTCACAAAAGAACAAGTACGCAACATCGCTCGTGAGCATGGCTTCCAAAAACTATCGCAGAAAGCCGAGAGCCAAGAGATTTGTTTCATCGACAATAACGACTATCGTACATTCATCGCCTCCCATGCACAAGGGTTGCACAATGCCGATACCGCTTTTCTATCTGGCAACTATATCGATGCGAACGGGAATGTACTTGGGAAACACAATGGCTTCGCGAACTACACAATAGGGCAACGCAAAGGATTAGGCATCGCATTAGGTATCCCAGCCTATGTAACGCATATCAATCCCAATACCAACGAAGTCACACTCGGCACACACGACAATCTCTACACCGATACGCTTTGCGCATCTGCTGTACGCTTACGCGATAAACAACTCATCGAAAAAGACCCCGTCGTCCAAGCACGGATACGCTACAAATCACCCGCAATCCCTGCAACATTACAACTCGAAGAACCTTGCAACCTCACGCTGCAATTCCATTCACCTGTCTGGGGCGTCACTCCTGGACAGTCTGTAGTACTCTACCAAAACGAACTGCTTATCGGCGGAGGTATCATCAACAGTAACAAATAAACGGTAAACCTATATCTGCAACAACCTGCATCAAAGAAGTACCTATTTTTCTTCCTTTGTCGAAGATTGTCACTACTTAAGATTCACCTGTCATCATCAACCAAAATTAGACGAAACACGATAATAACTAACATAAAAGTATGATATCAAACTATTACATTGACCCGATATGTCACCATTATTGTGACTTCAAAGGCGTCGCAAGCAGATCCGATTATTGGTATTTTGTGCTGTTCAATACATTGATAACATGGACCATCGTCGGTTTTTGCAGCCTGTTCTCCGTTACTGCAGGTATTGTCATTGACTATGTCCTATCTCTTGTTTTGCTGTTGCCAAGTTTGGGAATTACTATCCGAAGACTACGAGATGCAGGCAAGAGTTGGGCCATGATTTTCATCTCTCTTATACCTCTTGTTGGTGTCATCTGGCTGATTGTCTTGCTCTGCCAAAAGAGCGTTAATCCCGTCAAGCAACAACGCCCAAGTCTCAACCTCACGGATATTATCGTTTGTGTTGTGTGTGCCATTGTCATCACAATAAGCGGAGCCGTCGCGCTAACAAAGACTGAATACTCATCCGCTACTTCTGAATACACCGTCAGCCATGTCGCTGCTTCTGCCGACAATGCCTGTGCCAATGACGATAAAAACATTGCCCAAATCACGAAACAGGTCAACCAAATCTATAAGGACGCATTTGCCAATAAGACAAATGTCGAGAAGAAATACTTCTCCAAGAACCTCTATCGGAAATGGCAGAAGAACCAGAAATGGGAAGCGTCCACTGGCTATGTAAACATTGACTTTGATGTATGGACTGTGAGTCAAGACAGCAACCAACCACGAATTATCATCAAGGATATAACCACCGACGACCACATCACTTATCATGTTTCACTTACCGTTCGCGATTGGAGTGACCAATCCGTTGCCTTGCAAATGATTAACGAACACGGTGAATGGGTTATCGACGATATGTTGTTTGTCGATTCATCCCAACGCCTCAGCGAACTCCTGCAGCAATAAACAACAAAATAACAAGGTCGTACTTACGCTGTATCTCCCCTCCGCCAACCCCGAAACTCCCCTCCTCAAAGCCAGAAACTGCCCTCCGCCAAGCCCCATTAATCCTACCTATTTCAAAGGATTTATAT
>CAVHKB010000197.1:0-4332 GCA_963636305.1 Prevotella sp. P5-108 | reverse complement strand
CTGTTAGTATCTTTCGGAATATTTTTCTTTTCTTTGTATCGTAAATTTAATAAAAATCCTCGAATATGAAAAAAGACGCCACCGCCCTCAGGGCTTATTTCGACCGACTGCCTCGCAAGGAAGCCTCCGCTCTTGCAAGCCAGCTTGCTGAAGGATGCAAAGTTACGCGCTACACCGTGTTTAATTGGAAATACGGAGTTTGCCGCATTCCTGAACTTGCCAAGGATAAAATAACCGAAATCATCGGGCAACAAATCTTTGACAGCCTCGAATTTCCGCAAAATGACGAGGCTCGGCTATAATACGATTAATATCAGTTAATGAGTGCAAAATGAGACCAATCGAATTTTTTCAAGCCAATTCTACACTGTTTGTGACTTCTCCCGACAACACTATCTCGGAACTGACTGAGGCAGACACCGACCTTATCGACTATCTCTACGACCGCATTGCCACCGATTACCCGTGGGCATATTGCGCTTTGGTTGACGAGTTCTCCCGCTGCCGCAAGAATGTGCGTTATTTCCGATTCCGCATTGTAGACCGTTTCCTGCGGTGCAACTTCGGCAAGTGCGACAACCTCGCCGACATCGACGCATCGGGAGAAATGCACCTCGAATTTGTCGACTGCCCACTGCGTGGACAGTGCCGCCACGAAAGGGTCGTATGCCTCCCACGCCGACAAACCGAACTCTCCCCAGCAGAGATGCGCGTCGGGGCGCTGCTCTTTAATGGTTTCAGTCGTCAGGCTATTGCCGACCGCCTCTACCTGTCGCCGTTTACCGTCGACAATCACATCAGACATATTTACGCTAAACTCGGGGTGCACACGGAAGCCGATTTCGTGCGCGCCGCCAATCTAAAACATTTGTTCGCCAATTATGAAATACAGTGAAAGTGACATTACTCGGGTGCGCGAAGCCGCCGACATCCGGGAATTCATCCCCGAACTGAAGGGGAACGGGGCTTCCCAATACACGACGTGCCCCGAATGTGGCAAGACCGGCAAAAACAAAGGTCTTATCGCCACGCATAAAGGCTCGCTCGATATAGCCAAATGCTTCTCGTGCGGCTTTACTCTCAACGGCGCAATCGACGCCTGCATGTATTACCGCAAACTTGACTTCCCGCAGGCAGTGAAAGAGGTAGCCCACCAAAGCGGCATTTACATCCAGTCGGAGGGTGAGCGGCGCATCGAGCGCATCAAAACCGTGAAGAAAGCGACGGACAATACCTTCGTTGCCCGTCAACTCGCTGCCTCTGGGCTGACCATCGCCGACGTAATGGCGAAAGTCCACACCGACGACGCGGCCAAAACCGAGATAGAGACCTGCCCGTTTGTCCGTGGTGGTGTCGACGCTCTGTGGAACGTCAACTACCACGATGACGAGATGCTCATCTTCTATTACGACCTATGGGGCAACCGCGTGCAGTACGCCAAAAAGGGGCTTGCCGGCTCGCTCCGCCAATATGTGCGTGTCCGCTGGTCGAACCCCGAATTACATCAGGACGGCAGCGGTCGACCTATTAAGTACCAGACGCCCCGTGGCGCTCAGACAAAGATTTACGTGCCTCAATATATCCGCACCTGCTTCCAGCAAGGCCGCCAGTTGGAGACGCTGATTGTGCAGGAAGGCGAGAAGAAAGCCGAAAAGGCGTGCAAACACGGCATCCCCTCCGTCGGTATTCAAGGCATATTCAATATTGGCAACGAAACTGCGGGTCTCATCAAGGACTTGCAGTATCTCATCCAGACGTGCAAGGTGAAAAACGTGGTGCTGCTCCTCGACAGTGATTGGAACGACCTCCACTGTTCGCTCGCCAATGGCGACCACGCCGAACAGCGCCCTAACCAGTTTGCCAAGGCGGTCATCAAGTTCAAGCAGTACCTGCTCACGATGCACAACGTGGGTGTTGCCATCGATGTTTACTTTGGACACATCAACGAGAACGACAACCACGACAAGGGCATTGACGATTTGCTCGTCAACACTCTCAACGGCAAAGAGGACGAACTCCGCGAGGACATTAACCGCACGATATTCACCCACGACGGCAAAGGGCAATACGTCAACATCCACAAGATTTCGACGCTGAGCGACTACCAGATAAAAGACTTCTGGTCGCTTAACGACCGCAATGCTTTTGCCGAACTCCACCTGCCAGCCCTCGAAAGTCTGGCATCATTCCGTTTCGGGCACGTCAGTTACCGCATCGAGGACGGCAAACTCGTGCAGGCGAGCCGCTACAACGTGGAGCGCGAGTTTTGGAGCGTTACCCACAACGACAAAGGCAAGAAATCGGTATCGTTCGAGTACGACGTTGCCCTCCAATTTATCAACGCCAACGGTATCTACCGTATCCATACGCAGGACTGCGAGGTTGACCAATACAAGTTTTGCCAGATAGACAACGGCGTTGTTCGCCTTATCGGGCCTGTCACAATCCGTAATTTCGTCTATACCTACGCCTGCCAAGCGACCAAAGACCGCGACGTTATCAATATGCTCATCAGCAAACTCGGCGCGCAACTCGGCTCGGACAAGTTGGAATGCCTCGCCCTGATAGATGACGATTTCGACGTGGCGCGCCCCGACGTGCAGCAGTTCTATTTCCGCAACGGCTGCCTATCAGTCACGGCACAGAAAATGGACTTTGGTGACAACGTGGACAACGTGTGGATAGACCGCGTTATCGGGCACACCTTCAAGCGCGTGCCCATTCTTGAGGTGGTCCGCAACGGCGACAGCACCGACGTGCGCCGCACTGCAGAGGGCGAGCGTTGCGAGTTCCTTCAGTTCCTGCTCAACACGAGCAACTTTTGGCGCGGTCAGACGATGAACGATGAGAAAGAGGGACTCTACATTCAACACGTCATCAACAAACTTACCACCGTCGGCTATCTACTCACCGACTTCAAATATCAGTCAGAATTAAAAGCGGTGGTTGCTATGGACGCTCTTATGGGCGATGTAGGTCAGAGCAACGGACGCTCTGGTAAAAGCCTTGTCGGCGTAGCCCTGTCGAAAATAATGAACCAAACCGTAATCGACGGACGAGCCACCAAGAACGACGACGAATATATCTACTCCAACGTTACGCCACGCACTCGCAACATCTTCATCGACGATGTACGCGTGAATTTCGACTTCGAAAACTTCTTCTCGGCGGTGACTGGAGACCTGCAAGTGAACCCGAAAACAAAGGCGCGTTTCATCATTCCCAACGAGAAATCACCGAAAATCTACATCACTACCAACCACGCCATCAACGCCCAGAGCCGTTCAGCGAAGGCGCGCCTCGCATATATGGCGTTCTCCGACTGGTACAATGACCTTTACAGCCCCGTCGACGAGTTCGGCCATCAGTTCTTCGTCGACTGGGATGCTGACCAGTGGAATCTCTTTTACAACCTCCTCGTGGAGTGTTGCCAACTTTACCTCCGCTCGCTCGCCGAGGAGTGGTATCGCAAAGGTCAGGGTGCAGTTCCGCCGCCTATGGCCGACATTGAGCAGCGCACCCTCAAACAACGCATGGGCGAGGTATTCTACCAGTGGGCGGAGGTCTACTTCGATGCGTCCTCCGACCATCTCAACAAGCGTCTCAAGCGCCGCGACATGTACAACGCCTTCCACGAGGCATTCCCCGACAGCAAGTTTGCCGTTACTGCCTCGAATTTCCGCACCAAGTTGAACCTCTACTGCGAATATAAGGGTTACAATCTCAATGTGACCAAGCCAGCGCGCGACGGCTCCGCTTATTCTTACTGGCGCGTTGCGCACCCTGACGAAATCTTTGTGGGAGACCGCGACGTGAGCGGAGGCGTGGAATACTTCACCGTGAGCGATGACGATTTCTCAGCACTTCAACCATACTAAACGTTTACAAAATGAAGAATCCGTTTTATAGCCTCCGCAAGCCGGGGGACATGTTAGAGAAGGTGGACGAAACCACGATAAGGCAAATTCCGATATTTGCCGACAATCATGAGACGGTCTACGTCCTTACTGCCAAGTGCGGCGCAGACTATGTAGGCGGCTATGGTATCTACTACGACACCGGCGACCATGTGACCATTCCTCCCTCACCCTCCTATGGAGTGTTTGCATCGGAGGACGATGCTCGCAAATTTGTGGTGGCAGCCATCGCTGAGCGCAGCAGGGTAAACGACGTGACCCGCAGCGCCCTCGAACGGATGGTGATTGCAAGTATGCAGACAACTCTGTTTTAGATAGTGTAAGTTTGATTTCCCTCGGAGACTGGCGCGTGAGCGTCGGTCTCTTTTTTTTGTCGTTATTTGGCGGATAATCAAGCCGTTGAATTATTCCATTT
>CAVHKB010000196.1:0-4390 GCA_963636305.1 Prevotella sp. P5-108 | reverse complement strand
TATTAATTGTTAATTATTAATTGTTAATTATTACCTCCCTCCCAACCAAAACCTCATAACTCCCCATACACATTCTCTCTCTTTGGTACAAATTTTGTCATTCCATAGAATTGTTGTACCTTTGTCAAGTTTATAAACATAATTCTATGGGTATGAAAACAAAAGGAAAAGTCATTACAATCATCACATCTCTATTGCTGATTGGATTAGGATGTTGGTTCTTTTTCAAATTCTATTTCGTCTTTGGAGAGGGGGTCAAAGCAGGTGAGTTAAACTATCTGACCTACAAAGGCTATATCTTCAAAACTTATGAAGGCAGGCTTATTCAATCCGGCTACAACTCCAAAAACTCTACGGCAACTGTGCAGTCCAACGAATTCAAATTCTCTGTCGAAGACAAACATATCGCAGACAGCCTGATGCGTTGTACCGGCAAAATGGTCGAACTGCACTACAAAGAATATCTCGGCGCATTACCTTGGAGAGGAGTCAGTGAGTTCGTAGTCGATAGCATCATCTCTGTTGCTCCCGCCACCGCAACACCACTGTTGCGATAAGAACGATACATACTCACGCATTTATTTGTTGTTCAAACAATACATTTATTATGCTCAAAGAAAATTTCATTCGCCTGTTTGAAGACTCTTTTCGTAACAACTGGGATCTGCCTGCTTTCACCGATTATGGTACCGATAAAACATTGACCTACGGAGAGGCTGCAGCCGAAGTCGAACGATTGCACTTGCTATTCGATGTATGCGGCGTGCAGAAAAACGACAAAGTCGCATTGATAGGAAAAAACAGCACCAACTGGGCAATTGCCTATATCGCAACAATCACCTACGGTGCTGTCATTGTACCTATTCTGCAAGATTTCAAACCAAACGACATCATACATATTCTCAACCATTCCGAATCCATATTGCTTTTCTCTGACGAGAATATATGGGACAACTTGGATATTGACCAGATACTCAATGTGCGTGCGGTATTCTCTCTAAAAGACTTCTCTACTTTAGCCATCCGCGAACAGTCATCCGACGATACGGAAAAGCAAAACGAACAAATCGTGCTGCGTAAAGAAGATACCGATTGGCAACACATACAGCAATTGTTCAACGAGAAATATGCTGAAGGCTTCCACCAATACTGCATACGCTATGTTGACAAGTCCAACAAAGAAATGGTATCTCTCAATTATACAAGCGGTACTACTGGCTTCTCCAAAGGTGTAATGACCAGTGGTAATGCATTGGCAAATAATGTGCGCTTCGGTATCGAATCGAAAATCATCTATCGCGAAAGCCGACAAGTATGCTTCCTGCCGTTAGCACACTCCTATGGTTGTGCATTCGACTTTCTAACCTCCGCTTGTATAGGAGGGCATACTTGGTTTGTGGGGAGAACACCTTCACCGAAGATTCTACTACAGGCATTCGCAGATGTCAAACCCACTGCTATATTCTCAGTGCCTCTTATCATTGAGAAAATCTATAAAAAACAAATACAACCGCTACTCGACAAAAAACCCATAAGTTGGGTACTAAAAGTACCTTATCTTGACGATGTCGTTCTCGGACAAATACGACAAAAACTGATTAACGCTTTTGGAGGCGAGTTCTGGCATATCATCTTGGGAGGTGCACCGTTAAACGCTGAAGTGGAAGAGTTCTTTCACCGCTTGAAATTCCCTCTCGTGGTCGGATATGGAATGACCGAATGCGCTCCTCTAATCGCTTATGAATTCCCCGACAAGTTTAAGGTCAACTCTTGTGGAAAGGCTGTAACAGGAATGGAAATCAAAATTGAAGACCCCGACAAAGATGGGATAGGCGAAATTCTTGTACACGGCGAAGGACTTATGGACGGATACTACAAGAACGAAGCAGCGACCAAAGACATCTTCACTTCCGATGGCTGGCTACGCACAGGCGACCGTGGTATGCTCGACGCAGAAGGAAACCTCTATATCAAAGGCAGAAGCAAAACAATGCTGCTCGGACCTTCTGGGCAGAATATCTATCCGGAAGAAATCGAGGCTAAACTCGACAATATGCCCTATGTCATGGAAAGTATCGTACTCCAAGATAACGACAAACTGATTGCATTGGTATGTCCAGATTTCGAAATGGTAGATGCTAACCATTTGGAACATGATGCACTCGTCGCTGCAATGGAAGAAAACCGAAAGGAATTGAATAAACTGATACCGGCGTATGAATCCATCTCCCGTATTCGCTTGTTCGGACATGAATTCGAGAAAACACCTAAAAAGAGTATCAAACGATTCCTCTACACCGCTTCTATGGGCGAATAAGTATTCCCAATCCTACAGCAAACAGACATGAATCTTTGCATCGACCAAGGTAATTCCAGAACAAAAGTTGCGTTGTTCCGTGAAGAAGACGGACATCTTATTAAGACTTTCGTCTATAAATCATTCTCTTCAACCGACGCAGAGCGACTTTGTTCCTTGTACCCTGTTCGTAACTGTATCATATCTTCGGTTGCTAATACTAATCCTGCCGTACTCAATGCGCTCAATCGAAAAAGCAACCGTTTTGTATTGTTCGACCATACAACACCTATCCCTATTGCAAATCTCTACGACACACCGCAAACATTAGGACAAGATAGGTTGGCTGCTGCTGTGGGGGCTAATGCTTTGTTCCCCGACGAAAATGTGCTTATCGTCGATATCGGCTCTGCTATTACTTACGATTTCCTCAACGAAAACAACGAATATATAGGGGGAAATATCGCTCCTGGCATAAAAATGCGTCTGATGGTCTTGCGACAAATGACCAAACGCCTGCCGATGGTCGAAATAGAAGAGGAACAACTAATACCCCTCTTCGGACGCAATACACACGATGCTATTGCCGCAGGCGTACTGCGAGGCGTAGTATTCGAAGTGAAAGGATATATGAGGACCATGCAGGAACGGGTCAAACATTTTCAAACCATACTGACAGGAGGTAATGCACCCATAATATACCCTAATCTGCAAGGTGAAGTACAAGTCGAAAAACACTTGGTGCTAAAAGGCTTGAACCGTATTTTGCAATATGGCGATGAAAAAGAGAATAACTGAATAATATAAGACGATTTATTGCTGAATTTGGCAAACATTTTGTACCTTTGCAATATGGTAATCTATGCACCTATGCGTCATGCAACCCAATACATATTAGTTACTTTGATAGTGCTTTCCGCAACCGTTCCTTCCATTGTTGCTCAAAATTCTACCGCCTCTCCATATTCCATGTTCGGTTATGGCGAACTCAACGATAATGTACCGGGTGCATATCGGGGACTCGGAGGCGTATCCATAGGTATGCGTTCCAAATCTGTCATTAATCCGTCACAACCTGCTTCCTACTGCGCTATAGACAACACGACATTTATGTTCGACTTAGCAGCAAGCGCAATGGTTTCAACCTACAACGACGCATCTGGCAAGAGAACAAAAGGAAATGGCAATCTCGAATACTTGACATTGCAATTTCCGATATGGAAATATATAGGCGTATCATTAGGTGTCATGCCTTATTCTGCCGTAGGATACGAAATGACCGACTCCGTCGCTTCTTTCATTCATCCCTATAAGAAAAATTATAGTGGCACGGGAGGTATATCAGAGGTCTATGCCGGTATTTCATTCAACATTATGAACTGGGCCGCATTAGGTATGAATGTGTACTATATGTTCGGCGATATTGAAAACAACAAAACCCTTTCATTCACCGAATCAGGTTTCAATCAAATATCTCAAGTCTCTACTATGCACATAAGCGATGTTCGTCTGCGATATGGAGCGCAATTGTTCCATACCTTTGCCGAGAAGCATACTGTCGTACTTGGAGCAACTTTCGAGAATAAATCCAACTTGAACGGACGATTTAGCAAAATCGAAACCACAACAACCGACACAGTTCAGAACAACGCATCAGGGTTCGAACTACCAATGGCGTGGGGTATAGGTGCTTCCTATAACTATGCCGACAGAATGACATTTGCTATCGACTATTCTTCTGTCAACTGGGCAGATGCACTCTATTTCGGTAATAAGGGAGCCTTTCGTAACCGCTCTAAATTAGCAATGGGCTTCGAATATCGTCACAACCCTATGGGTCGTAAGTATGTAGAACGAATGCCGTTCCGAGTAGGGTGTTCTCTATCCGACCCGTATTTGAAAAATATCAATGCTAAAGAATTTTCGGTCAGTGTAGGAGTGGGCTTCCCTCTGCGCAATGTGGCTACAGTTATTAACACTATCGTAGAATATGGACATCGAGGTGCGAAGGGTACATTAGAAGAGAACTATGTCAAATTCACCATCAATGCCTCTGTATCCGAGAATTGGTTCTTCAAGCGAAAACTATAAATG
>CAVHKB010000195.1:0-4468 GCA_963636305.1 Prevotella sp. P5-108 | reverse complement strand
TGTAACTTCGTTTAGGCTAACTGTAGAGCCATAGCGTGCTATGGCTCTCAACTCCCCTTTGCAAAACAAACATCTTGTTCCCCTCAAAACTAACAAAACCCATCGACCCGACAACGCATATTAATTGTTAATTGTTAATTGTTAATTCTTAATTCCCCCCTCCGCACCTCAACCCTCTAAAAAACCAAAACCAAAACGAATATATGCCTTGTTGTTTATTCCAAAAAAATATACTACTTTTGCAAAGTGAAAACTTTCGTCATTGAGTATAGCATTTCTTCAATAAACTATACCTCTGTGAGAATATAAAGAAAAGAACTATCTATGGAATTATCAGAACAAGAGATTGTCAGAAGGCAGAGTTTGCAGACATTGCGTGATATGGGAATCGAACCTTACCCTGCCGCCGAATATGTCGTAACCGACCTCTCAACCGATATCAAATCTTCATTTACCGATGAATCTGTAGGCAGAGAAGTATCTGTCGCCGGTCGTATGATGTCCCGCCGTATAATGGGAAAGGCTTCTTTTATCGAGTTGCAAGACTCCAAAGGGCGTATTCAAATATATGTTTCTCGTGACGACATCTCTACTGAAGCACAACCGAATATGTATAATATCGTATTCAAAAAACTCTTGGATATTGGCGACTTCATTGGTATTAAGGGCTTCGTATTCCGCACACAAACAGGCGAAATATCCATTCATGCAAAGGAATTGACTGTTTTGTCCAAGTCACTTCGTCCTCTGCCTATCGTTAAATACAGAGACGGAGTAGCGTACGATAAATTTGATAACCCCGAACTGCGTTATCGGCAGCGTTATGTCGACTTGATTGTAAATGACGGAGTAAAAGATACATTCCTAAAGCGTGCCATCGTCTTGCGTACACTCCGCTCTATTCTTGATGAGGCAGGCTATACAGAGGTGGAAACACCAACACTGCAGAACATCGCAGGTGGCGCATCCGCTCGTCCTTTCATCACACATTTCAACGCACTCGATATTGATATGTACATGCGTATCGCCACCGAGTTGTATCTGAAACGGCTGATTGTAGGCGGCTTCGAAGGTGTTTACGAAATCGGTAAGAACTTCCGCAACGAAGGCATGGACCGTACACACAACCCCGAATTCACTTGCATGGAGTTATATGTCCAATACAAAGACTATAACTGGATGATGTCTTTCACCGAACAACTACTCGAGAAAATATGTACAGCCGTAAACGGCAAACCCGAAACCGTCATCGATGGCAACACCATCAGTTTTAAGGCACCTTATCGGCGATTACCTATATTAGATGCAATCAAAGAAAAAACAGGCTACGACCTGACTGACAAATCCGAAGAAGAAATACGCAATATATGTGAGACATTGCACCTCGAGATAGACAAATCATGGGGGAAAGGTAAGATGATCGACGAACTTTTTGGTGAGTTCTGCGAAGGAAATTTCTTGCAACCTACATTCATCATCGATTATCCTATCGAAATGTCACCTCTGACAAAAAAACATCGCTCCAAAAATGGGCTTACGGAACGCTTCGAACTAATGGTCAATGGTAAAGAGTTGGCTAATGCTTATTCCGAACTGAATGACCCCATCGACCAGGAAGAACGCTTCAAGGAACAAATGCGATTAGCCGATAAAGGCGACGAAGAGGCTATGATTATCGACCAAGATTTCCTGCGCGCTCTTCAATTCGGTATGCCTCCCACATCAGGCATAGGTATCGGCATCGATCGACTCGTAATGCTGATGACTGGCAAAACCGCTATACAAGAGGTCTTACTATTTCCACAAATGAAGAACGAGGCTCGCACCGCTAAAACACAAGAGGACGACAAGTAAGAATAGAAGTTACCATTATGAAAAAAGAAAGTACGGTACCTATATTGCAACAGCGGATAGCCATCTTGGGTAGTGGTAGTTGGGCTACTGCACTGGCAAAGATTGTAATGTCGAATGTACCTGAAATAGTATGGTACATGCGTCGCCCCGAAAAAATAGAAGAGTTCCTGCAATGTAGCAAAAACCCGTCTTATCTATCTTCTGTAAGTTTCGACACTACACGTATTCAATTCACAAGCGATATCAACGAAGTCGTTGCATTGTCCGATGTGCTGATAATAGCCATTCCATCACCGTATGTTAAACTGAGCCTGAATAAATTACGCCGCAGTCTGCGTAGTAAGATAGTCATCTCTGCCGTAAAAGGCATGATATCCGACGGCAATATGGTATTAAGCGACTATCTACATCAGCAGTTCCGTGTACCCTACGAGCAAATAGGCATTATCGCCGGACCCTGCCATGCTGAAGAAGTCGCATTAGAACGATTGAGTTACCTTACATTTGGCTGCGTCAATCGAGAACGCGCACGCGATATAGCCCAGTTGTTCGCTACTCCGTTTGTACATACTTCTATATCCGAAGATGTGTTGGGATTGGAGTATTCGTCCGTTATGAAAAACATCTACTCCATAGCATCAGGCATTTGTCATGGACTCAAATACGGAGATAACTTCCAAGCAGTCTTATTATCCAACGCAACTCAGGAAATCGCACGTTTCATCTTGGCTATGAGTCCCATGCACCGTGATATTAGCGATTCCGCATATCTGGGCGACCTGCTTGTCACCAGCTACTCTCGTTTCTCCCGTAATCGACAATTCGGGGCAATGATAGCCATGGGCTATAGTGTAAAGGCAGCACAAGTAGAGATGGAAATGGTAGCCGAGGGATACTATGGTACCAAGTGTATTCATGACCTCAATAACCGTTATCATGTCTCCCTGCCTATCGTAGATGCCGTCTATGACATACTCTATGGACATAAATCACCAATGCTCATTATCCGCGACCTGACAGATAAGTTAAGATAGACTATTAATAACATTCATAACTATGGATATTAAACTGAACTATTCTAAAGCAGTTACAGAACAAGCCGTTGCTGCTTACAAAGAGCGTTCGATGCACGCTCAGCAAACATTGCATCTCGGTAATGGAAAGGGTAATGACTTCTTAGGATGGCTTCATTTGCCTACCGAAATTACCACCGAACATCTACACGACATTCAAGCAACCGCAAACTTGCTGCGTTCCAAATGCGATGTAATTGTCACCATCGGTATAGGTGGGTCCTATCTCGGTGCTAAAGCCGTAATAGAAGCACTCAGCAACACCTTTGCTTGGATAGGGAACGATGCTCCTAAAATCGTTTATGCTGGGCAGAACATAAGCGAAGACTACCTGTTCGAACTACAGGAAATGCTGCACAATAAGCGTTTCGGAATTATCTGCATCAGTAAGTCCGGCACTACTACTGAACCCGCTCTGGCTTTCCGCCTGCTGAAAACGCAGTTGGAAGAGGCTGTCGGAAAAAAAGCAGCACAAGAACTCATTGTTTGCATCACCGACAAAGCCAAAGGCGCATTGCGTACGCTGGCTAATAAAGAAGGATACAAAACATTCATCATCGAGGATAATATCGGCGGCCGTTTCTCTGTCCTCTCGCCCGTAGGCCTCTTGCCTATTGCTTGCGCAGGCTTCGACATCAAACAGTTGGTAGAAGGCGCACGCCGTATGGAAACGATGTGTGCTGAAAATGTTCCCTTTGAGCAGAACATGGCGGCTCAATACGCTGCCGTACGAAACATTTTGTATCAAGGTGGCAAAAAGATTGAGATGTTAGTCAACTTCCATCCCAAACTCCATTATATCGCCGAATGGTGGAAACAGTTGTATGGCGAGTCGGAGGGTAAAGAGCATAAGGGCATATTTCCTGCTGCCGCTGATTTCACTACCGACCTCCATAGCATGGGACAGTACATTCAAGACGGCGAACGCCACTTGTTCGAAACGGTTATCTCGGTCGCTGAACAGAACTACCGTGTCGATTTCCCATTCGATGAAGAGAACTTGGACGGACTCAACTTCCTGACAGGCAAACGGGTCGATGAAGTGAACAAAATGGCTGAATTGGGAACAATGTTAGCGCATGTGGATGGTGGTGTCCCTAACATTCGCATCGAAATGCCACGACTCAATGAGTACTATCTCGGACAATTGATCTATTTCTTCGAAAAGGCATGTGGCATATCAGGCTACCTCTTGGATGTCAATCCGTTCAACCAGCCCGGTGTGGAGGCTTACAAAAAGAATATGTTCGCCTTGCTTAACAAGCCCGGCTACGAAAAAGAGAGTGAAGCCATCCGTGAGAGATTGGCAAAATAACCATCAGTAAACAGCATCGTACCAACGCAGTATCGGTTTTGTATAAAAACCTTCAACAAGTGCTTGTACAAAACCTATACTGCCAATCTGTTTGCAAACGGCATACAGAGGCGTGCCGTAGGGGCTTCCCGAAAACTGCCTTTTGTCAAGCCCCGTAAATACTATGGATTACAAAGGTTTTATATAGGTTTTATATAGGACGCATATAGGACGAATATAGGATGAA
>CAVHKB010000194.1:0-4574 GCA_963636305.1 Prevotella sp. P5-108 | reverse complement strand
GAAGCAGATATTATGCTCTATCCAACCCCGCTTCGCAGACGCAGCGCATAGCACATCTATTATAGAACCTAACAATACGCCAACAGCAAACTGAAAATATAAACAGCACAGCAAGTAAAAAAAATAGCATAACAATAACAACAATATCAAATAGAAAGCAGTTCATCGAAAAAAAATATGTACGAGGTAGCAGTTATTATCCCCACACTTAACGAAGAGAAGTTTATTGCCCAATGCTTAGATTCTGTACTTGCGCAGACATACCCGCTCCAAGAGTTGGATATTATGGTAATAGACGGAGGAAGCAAAGACAGGACTTGCGACATTGTCAATACTTATCACACAAAATGCGCTAACATCCGACTATTACACAACGCCAAGCGAATACAATCTGCGGCATTCAATATAGGTGTTCGGAACTCAACAGCCCCTTACATCATCCGTCTCGATGCACATGCCATTTATAATAAGACATATATCGAGAATTGTATAAAAATTTACTCGACTGATGCAGAGAGATTAGGCTTCGCCCCTGAATTATTAGGGAATGTTGGGGGCGTATGGAACATACGCCCCCAACATTCTGGCATAATTCCCGAAGCAGCGGCTCTTTTGAATAGTTCTAAGTTCGGAATAGGCGGTGCTGCATTTCGCATCGGGGCAAAAGCCGGTGCAGTTGATACAGTTCCTTTTGGTTGCTTTCCTCGAAAAGTGATTGAACAGATAGGGAATATGCGTGAAGATTTACCACGTGGCGAAGATAATGAATATAACTCGAGAATCCGCAAAGCAGGATACAAAATCTATCTTGACCCGGAAATTGTCTGCACATATTATGCTCGTGATACTGTCAAAAGCAATATGAAACAAATGTACTCTAACGGACTTTCCATCGGACACCTCTTATATATAGACAGAGAGGCTGTAGGAGTACGCCATTTAGTACCACTTGTGTTTGTCATAGGATTGGTATTGGGGGCTATTTTGTCTATTGTATGGCACTTTTTCGGTTGGATATATCTTGTGGGCATAAGTATTTATATCCTCTGTGCTTTGGTTGCTGCGATAAATGCGAGCAAAGGTAAATCAGCCAAATACATACTTCCTCTTCTATTTCTATTCCCTTGTGTACATATCTCTTATGGAATAGGCACTATAGTGGGGATTATTCAAGGAAACCCCAAAACGCACAAATAATAGACATCTAACAATAATCGTATGACCATTAGACAAGCCACACCAAATGACCTGCACAATGTGTTTCTCATGCAGCAAATATGCTTCACTGCCACGGAAGCAATATATACTACTGCGCAGGAATAGGAATATCAATATAGAATAAATGACATAAGAAAAACATATAAAAACACTGACAAAATGAATATGAAATTACGGAATATTCCCTTCTCTCCACCGGATATGACAGAAGAGGAAGTAAAAGAAGTTGCCAATGCTATTTTAAGCGGATGGATTACTACCGGTCCTCGCACCAAAGAATTTGAACGCCAAATTGCCGAGTACATCGGTGTACCGAAAGCCGTTTGCCTTAATTCACAGACGGCATGCGGCGAAATGGCACTCCGTCTATTGGGTATCGGCGAAGGCGACGAAGTAATTGTTCCCGCCTACACCTATACCGCATCGGCCTCGGTTGTCTGCCATGTGGGGGCAAAATTAGTCTTTGTGGATATTCAGAAAGACTGCCTCGAGATGGACTATGATGCCCTCGAAGCCGCTATTACAGAGCGTACTAAGGTCATTATTCCCGTTGATTTAGGTGGTATCCCCTGCGACTACGACCGTATATTCCAAATCGTGGAGAAAAAGAAGTCCCTATTCCACCCTGCCAATCAGATACAAGCCGCTATCGGTCGTATTGCGGTCTGTGCCGATGGGGCACACGCTTTTGGGGCGGAATGGAAAGGACAGAAGATAGGTGCAGTTGCTGATTTCACTGCCTTCTCTTTCCACGCTGTTAAGAACTTGACAACAGCCGAGGGAGGAGCGTTGACTTGGCGTCCGATAGAGGGTATTGACAATGAAGAGCTCTACCACCAAGCACAACTTTACTCGCTGCACGGGCAATCCAAAGACGCTTTGGCTAAAACAAAGTTAGGCGCATGGGAATACGATATTGTCGGACCGTGGTACAAATGCAATATGACGGACATTATGGCGGCTATCGGGTTGGTACAACTCAAACGATACCCCACTCTGCTGGCACGCCGCAAGGAAATCATTGAGCGATACAATGCCGCTTTTAAGCCCCATGGTATCGAGGTTCTTGACCATTATACTTCCACACATCAATCCTCGGGACACCTTTATATTACTCGCATTCCGGGTGCAGACGTTGCTCGACGACAAGAAATCATTGTCCAGATGGCAGAACGAGGCATTGCCACCAATGTACATTATAAGCCGCTGCCTATGATGACGGCATACAAGAATCTCGGGTTCGATATTGCAAACTACCCCAATGCATACGCCCATTTCGTCAACGAGATAACCCTGCCGCTCCATACTTGCTTGACAGACGAGGATGTACAGTATATCATTGATAATTATATCGAAATCGTAACCGGCAAATGCTAAAACGAGCGTGCGACATTTTGCTCTCGGGCATTGGGTTACTATGCCTGAGTCCGTTGCTGTTGGCTGTAGCAATATGGGTAAAACTGGATTCTGCAGGTCCTGTTTTCTACCGCCAAGTGCGTGTGGGGCGTGGAGGAAAGGACTTTCGTATCTATAAATTTCGTTCCATGTACACCGATAGCGACAAGAGGGGGTTGATTACAGTAGGCGGGCATGACCCTCGTGTAACACGAGCAGGCTATTATATCCGCAAACTAAAATTAGACGAACTGCCTCAACTCATAAATGTCTTTGTGGGTGATATGTCTTTCGTAGGACCTCGTCCCGAGGTGCGCAAATATGTGGATATGTATACTCCCGAGCAGTTGCATGTCTTGGATGTTCGTCCCGGCATTACCGATGCCGCCTCTATCAAGTATCGCAACGAAAATGAACTCTTAGCCGCACAAGCAGCACCGGAACAGTACTATATTGATGTAATCATGCCGGATAAGTTGCGTATCAATCTCGAATATGTGCGCCACCATACTCTCTTTGGGGACTTACAACTGATATTCCGAACATTCGTTGCCATTGTGCGGTAGAGGAACATTCGGAGAATACATAGTAAGCAATGCACTATCGGCGTAAATTTTGGAGTACTATTCCAAATAATGGCGTAAAATTTGGAATGCAATTCCAAAAAGTGGCGTAAATTTTGGAATTATACCCCAAAAATGTTGCACATACAGAATAAAAGGCGTACCTTTGTCGGCGAAATCGTAAAGTATACTTATCGATTTACGCAAAATATCGTAACGTATAGTTTACGATTCAGTAGGGAATAGTTTCTATGAAATATAACTTCATATTCGGTAAAATATAGTTTCCTATATAGAAAAGTATTGTTTACGATTCAGCGAAGTATAGGTTCAAAAGCAGCAGACTATGGGCAAGCGCAGACAAATAGAAGACAAAATCCTAACGCTCAAAGACAAACCGTATGGGCGAATATTGGTCTTTACCGGTGCAAGACAGGTGGGCAAGACTACTTTGGTACGCCAAATCCTGTCCGACTACACCTATCTCAGTATCGAAGACCCTACCAAACGGAAATCCTTCCTTTCCCTTACCGCCCAACAATGGAAAGCGCTCTACCCAAAAGCCATTTTGGACGAAGTGCAAAAAGAGCCTCAACTTGTTGAGAGTGTTAAAGCCACATACGACACTTACAATGATGTGCGCTATGTGCTATTAGGTTCCAGCCAATTGTTGCTGTTGGAGAAAGTGAAAGAATCGTTAGCTGGGCGTTGTATTATCTACGAACTGTATCCGCTCACACTTCCCGAGATAGAGACGCACGATTGGACAGATGAAATACACTTGTCAATATGGCAAAAAATACTGTCTTCTCCGCAGACAGACCTTGCTTTGTTTCCATCTTTCTTGTTGGACGAGCGTATGGTTGAGAAACAAGCAGCTTGGCAGTACTATATTCAATACGGCGGCTATCCTGCTTTGGTGGCAGAAGATATGTCCGACGAAGACAGGTATCTGTGGTTGACCAACTATGTGCATACCTATTTGGAACGAGATGTGCGCGACTTAGCTTCTTTCCGTGACTTAGACCCATTCGTCAAATTGCAGCATGCAACGGCTCTCTATACCGGGTGTGTACTGAATGCGTCCAATTTTGCACGGGACTTGGGGGTTAGCTCCAAAACCATACAGCGCTATTTGGAGTACTTGCGCTTGAGTTACCAAGTATTGCTTTTGCCAGCATGGGAACGCAATGCCACCAAACGCCTTGTAAAAGCCCCGAAAATCCACTTTATGGACTATGGTGTATTACAAGCCGTCCTTCAAAAACGAGGCGGAATGACCGGTGCCGAGTTTGAAAGTCTACTGGTTACGGAACTTTACAAACAGGCAAAAAATATCTTTGCCAATGTATCGTTTTATCATTTGCGGACACAAGACGGAAAAGAAATAGACCTCTT
>CAVHKB010000193.1:0-4581 GCA_963636305.1 Prevotella sp. P5-108 | reverse complement strand
AGTATCACTGCCGTCCGTGTTCTCCTCGAAACGGGCGGAGTAGAGGTTCTTGTTGAATGCGGCTGCGTCTTGCACGGCAGTGGCTACGGATTGCAGGATTGCCGTCTGCGTGGCGGTAGTGTCCTCACCGAGCAGTGCAGACTGTGCGTTGGCTACTGCCGTGCTGATGTCTGCGAGTTTGTCGGTCGTGTCTATCTCGACGGTGAATGTATCGCTTGCACTTGCTCCGAACTTGGTCGGTATCAAGATAGTAGAGCCGCCTGTCGTGGTAGTTACCTCGACATTGTCTTTCTGCATAGACGAGCAGATGACCGCTTTCTTGGTTTCATCCACAATCAAGCGGATGTCCTCTATGCCGATAGCCTCCGAGAGGGTGAGCAGCAGTCCGTTGTCTGCTATCGTGGCGGATTGGATATTTATTCTTCTTCTCATAGTCCTGCGTAAATTAGCGGTTTGAGTGCGTCGATAGCGGCTTGCACGGCTTTGTTCTGCACGGGGTTGGTGGATGTGGCATTGAGAGCAGCGTCCACATCGAGCGTGTCCTGCACCCATTTATAAGAACCGTCTTGCTTGGTGTAGACATAGGTCTTGTTCTCGCCAATGACCCGTGCCGCCATACCCTCCGACAAACGCTGTGCGGGGATATTAGCCAAGTCGGCATAAGTCGCCACCTCATGCCAACCGCCCTTGCCGTACTCGGAGGAGTGGGTGGCATACTTGTCGTCCGTAGTAAACGGGGCTATCGGAGCGGCGAGGTTTGTTCCTGCTATATTCGTTGCCATAGTGTTACGATATTACTGCGTTGATACTTGCACCCGTCATCAGTTCCGTGCTACGATAGACATAATAGGCTACCGACAAACCGTACTCGTTGGTAATGGTCTGTTCTGTGCGGGTGTAGCCCGTAAATGACAGACCGCCAATGTTCCAACTGCTGTCGCCGAGTGCTTTGGGGTAAGCATAGTAGAAGTATCTACCTCCCGAGCAATCGAACTTGATG
The DNA here is from genome assembly GCA_963636305.1 of Prevotella sp. P5-108. GTDB lineage: Bacteria > Bacteroidota > Bacteroidia > Bacteroidales > Paludibacteraceae > Colicola. Next base: position 3,581 of record CAVHKB010000193.1, on the reverse strand, counting down.
GTCTTTGCTCGGCTGTTGCTCAACTCCGTGCCTGCAAACTTGGTGAAGTCGGCACTTGTGTCTGCCGATACGCCCCAATAGCGACGGTGGTAGAAACCGACCGAGGCGGTTGCGCTTGTGGTATCGTTGCCCTCTGCCTTAACGACCTTGTTGTTCTTCACCTCCAACCCGCTCTTGGTGGCGGCAAGCGTTACGGAATACGAGGAGTTTGTGGTGATGTTCGTCTTGGTGAGCGTGTCGCTTGCGACGCCTGCTGCGGGGAGTGTTGTGCCGAAAGCACCGCTGCACGATGAGGGGGCTTTCTGCGTACTGCTTGCAGCAGGGTAACTGAATGTACCGCTATAATCTACCTTTGCACCGTTTTCGAGCGAGAGGTTGTTAGCGGTGGAGGTGGATTTTGTTGTCCCGTCCTGTTTCTTGATAGTCCAACTACTCGTGATAGCGGGTGATACCAACGCAAGGCTGCCCTCGTAGTTAGAGCCGTCTTTGTTCATCTTGGCTTCTTCAAGCGAGGATATATCTGCTGAATCATCCGTACGAAGAGCACCTAATATGGAATCGTATTTGACAGACATAGTTTACTTTTTGACAATATACACAACGACTATAAGCACAATAACGACAATAACGAGTTTCTCGTTATCCTTTACCCATGCAATGGCTTTGTCGAGTAAGTTCTTGGTTGTCTCGACAGACTTCTCTATATCTGTTGATACAGTTTCATCGGTTGTTTCATCCTCTGTGGCAGCAGTGCCATCGGCATCAGAATCGGACTTTATCTCTTGTCCTTTACTCTTAGTCCTTTCGGGTTGATTTCCGGTTAGAGACTGCACGGCTACAGCAGCCGTTTCGTCAGCCTCTGTTTCCTGCTGCAAATCCTCTTTTTGTTTTTCAATAGCAACCTGTGTGTTGATGTCTGATACGGTACCTGTTGTTATCGCATCGGTCAGTTTGCCCGTTGTGTTAAGTGCAGCCACTCTGGCTTGCATCTGCTCGGCAGTAACCGCCTGCTTGGCTGCAGCATTAACAAGTTTGAGCCCTGTGTCCTGTTTAATCTCTGAATTAGAAGTCAACAATTTTATTGCTACAGCAGAAGAGTTGGTAGCGGTCGGGAGGGTGCGTTTGAGCGCAGTGGATGTTTTAATAGTGGTGGTAGCCATATTAGTTTGCGTATTGATAGGTTAGACTGAGACGGTCGTTCCAGACATGTTCGTAGCTCTTGCTACCATACGGGTAAAGGGTACGCACTTGTGATTTACCGTCGGTGGTAGTTTGTTCGATGAAACGAATGCGCCATATAGGCTGTGCCTCAATGGCAGCCGCTCCTTCGGAACGGTCGAGATGGGTACGGTCGAACCATCCCAAATAGGTACCATTGGCAGTCTCACAGACGATGTCTGCCTGCACGGCTTCGGTGATATAATCCGGATAATGGTTTAGCATAGTTCACTTGTTTTGACAGTGGGTTTACCAAACCACCACTTACATACCAATTCCGTTTGTTCACCGAATATGCCATCCACACGGAGCGTGGTGATACGCTCGCCGGTGGCAGTAACGGGATAGTCGGTGCGAATATAGTAGTTGGAGAGTAGTTTGGAGTTGAGATATTTTTGCAGCTTCTTGACCTCATCACCTCGACTGCCTCGTGCCAGCGTGTTGTCTGATGGCAGGGCGTTTTGGTGTGTGTCGGTGGTTGAAGTTACCGTCGTAGTATCGTCTTCATCTATGCGTCGAGCGATAAGCACACATACTACTATTGCAGCCGCAACGACCGACAAACACACGCCTATAGTGATGATTATTTTCTTTCTATCAGTCATTAGAATTGGTAGGTTACGCCATTATTTGTCAGGAGGGTATTCAGTTTTTTGCGCTCTTTGGTGGTCAGTTCATCAACAATCCATTGCGGCAGCGTCATGTTGTCGCGTGTGCCATAGACCTTGATGACTTGAAGTACCTCGTCGCTCGAATGGAAATTGCCGAACACATCATATATGGTGTCCTCGTCTGTTCCCCAACCTTTCATCGCCGTGTAGAGGCGGTCTGCATATTGGCGCATCATCGTGGTGGAGATAGAGATATTTGAACTGTCGATGTCGGCAGCAATCTCTTTCTCGAGTTTCTTTTCTTGAATCCATTCCTTGATTTTGGAATAGTTGAGATAGATTACGACAATGGCAATAACTATGACCACTGCAACAACAGCAATGGTATAGAGTTGTCCTTTGCGGAGAGCAGGTATCTTCATATCAAATATAGCGTTTAGCGACAAAGAAGGCAACACAACTCAAAGCCAATGCTATGAATAGGTAAACAGCAGAGGAGGGAGTGAGTTGTACGCGTACGCCTATGGTTGTCAGGGTTTGTGTACTATCCATATTAGTCGTGGATTATAAGATTAACGAACAAGAGGAAGGCTATCAGCATCAGCAGATAGTTGGTTGGGGTCTGTAAGAAACTATCCATGAGCGCGGCTGCACCTCTGTGCGAGGTGGCAGTCGTAGTCCTTCCGGTGGTAGTTGTAACAGACCCTGTAGCCGAATTATCCTGCGCCGCTTGAACACTAACTGTTTTGCGCGTCTTCGATATTTCAGGGTCGGCAGGCTTTTCTATAGAGGCAGCCGTAGACTTGATGGCGTTGAGTTGCGCAAGCAGTTTCAATTCGTTGGCAGATGAGAACTCGCTGATGTCCTCCTTGTCAATGAGTAAGTCTATCTGTTGAGCCATAATTACAAGTTTTTGTATGCTTCCTTCACTTTCTGGGCTGTGCTTGCCCCGGTACGACCGGTATTGGCATTACCGCTGACGATAGCATCATAAACGGTGGTGCGATTACGCCATTTACTTGAGGCTTGGTTGAAGTAGTCCGGTATCTTACCACTACCGCCCTTGGCGGCAAAGATAGAGTTAAACTCCTTCTTCTCGTCTGTCGTCAAGTTATACATTTCGTTGAGCGTTGAGACATCCCATGCATTCTTCTTAGTTGCCGTCATCAAACGATAGTTCGGGGCTTGCAGGGTGGATTTGAAACGGTCAACTAACTCGGTGATATATTTAGTGCGCTCCGCTTTCTTACCTGTGGCTATCTGGTTCTGTGCTTTTGAGATGAGTGCCTCTATCTCTGACAGTGTCATGTCGTCGGTGTGCTCATCTTTGGCATACGACGAAGAGGAAACCAACGAGATATACTGCTTGATGGCAGCATTCTTTTTTTGCTGCTCGTCTATCCACGAGTTGATTATTGTTTTCGTCCAACTGCTTGGCGGATAACTGCCGGTCAATTTGCGATAATTCTCTCGGGCGAGGTTGTATTCCTCGTCCTCTTCTGTCTGCACGACGGCGGAGATTGACGCTTGGGCACTACGAGCCACGCTTTTCCCCGAACCGGATGTTGCCTGATTGGCTTTCTCCTCATCGGTAAGAGATGCGGTATCGGTAGTTGATAGTTTATTCTTGTAGAGGTAATAAGCAATGACAACTACAGCAACTGCACCTATGATGATATACTTTTGCTTTTCCATGGTTTTCGGTGATTATTGGAGCAATTACTCCGATTTACGATTCTTGTAGTAGTAATA
>CAVHKB010000192.1:0-4641 GCA_963636305.1 Prevotella sp. P5-108 | reverse complement strand
GGGCGAGGGTTTGCCCTCTTTGGTTATTTCTGTAATCAGTAAAAAAGCAAACAAACAATAAATAACAAACAATATGAAAAGTATGAAAATAACAGGGCTCGTGCGCTCTGTGAAAAGACAAGGCACCTCACTGATGGGTAACCCGTTTTGGGAAATTACCATCGATACGGCTAATGAGTGTTTTCGGGGAAAAACGACCCCAAACGGTTATTTGTCGTACAGGGCGGAAAACTACTACCGCCGACAAGTTACCGCAACTTATCACATAACAAAAACGGGGCGAATCATAATCGACGACCTCGAAGAGAACTAACTAAACGAAAGGAAAGAATGAAAACAACAAACGAAAAAGTAGCACTTTGTTTTATCAACAAAGAAGAGGCAAGGGGTAGCAATTTTTATAGCTACGGCCGAACTATAAACAGTTACACGACCCCTATTGCAGTGTGGGGGCGAGGTGTAATATACCTAAACGCCACGAAATATAGCCACACGACAAGCAAGCAAATGTGGCACATAAAATTGGCGGCGCGGAAGGCTGGAATACGCACCCGCGAACTATCTTGGAGACAGTTTGAGAAGAAAGTATGGAATCACTAAAAACGAACAAATAAAGGAGGAGCAATTAAGGTGGATTCTAAAAATCTACGATGTGGCTGAATGCATAAAAACAGAGAATAAGGCGGTAAATAAAATGATAAACGACTTAAAATTGCCCGAATGTAATGAAAATAGGAATGCTTAACAAGGCGCAATTAAAACAATTGCGCAAAGAAATATGTCTTGGTAGTCTGTATATTGCAGACTACGAGAATAGTTTTGGAATAGACCCGAACGAGGTCTGCGAGTTTTTCGATGGGTTTATCGAGATGTACGAAAGTACGCCCCGTGATGAGTGGGAAAACGCAATACCCGACAAGTGGTATCCGTACGATACAATCGAAAACCTTTGGAACTTTTATTCTTGCATCGATTGGGAATATGATGTCGAACGACTAAAACAAGTCGCATAGCATAATGAAGATGAAGAATAGTACAAACAACAAAACGGCTGCGCTAACGGCAATACGGGCTTTTTGTTATGATGTATCAAATTATCAAGAAACGGGGCAAAAACGGTCGCCCCGTCATCCTCAAGACATACTCGAACGAGGAGGACGCACGACAACACTTGTCGTGCCTGCAAGACGAAATTTTTCGGAAAAGCGTCTACGCAAATACACCAGATAAAAGATACCACACATGGTTGTATTTGGGGACATTGCTGACCTATTACACCCCCCGGTGGCAATCGGTATGGGTATATATTGAACGAACGAATAACTAGCTAAAAACAATGGAAACAAGAAATATAACATTATACGCTTTTGACGAGTTGTGCGAAAGCGCAAAGGCTTACGCCCGCAAACAGTTTAAGGACGAGGCATACGAGAACGCCGTCACGGCGGACCGGGAGGACGCTGATACCACATTGGACAAGCTTACAGAGCTGACGGGGTGCAGGTTTAGGATTGACTCATCCTCGCAAGGATTCTGCGTGAAAGTAATCGACGAAAAGTATATCGATTGCCCCGACTATGACGACGCAAACGACGACCGTCGTTTTGAACGATTCAAGAAAAAACTTGCCCAACTCAAAAAAGAACTATGGACTGACTATATATTGCAGGAGGTAGCCGAATCAACCGACTACCCACGCAACCGCTGGAGCAATTATGCATACGCTCTCGAAAAGGTTGTGGAACGCTTTTGCGACCGAATATACTCACAATCATTAGCATACATGGAAGACGACTATATAGACGACTATATACAAAGTCAGGACGGCATCTGTTTTATCGGCAATGGTGCAAGATTTAACTATTAAACACACGAGAAAATGAATAACGAAAAACAATGTATCAACGAGATACGGGAGTGGCTAAATACGCCACTCCTCCCGAACGGGGATAATAACCCATACACGGAAGTTGCAAACTATGCAATGAACGAGGCACGCAAGCAAATAGCACTAATTTTAGAAATGAATAACTTGTAATTATTATTATGGAAACGAACAACAAAGAAACACGCACCTATTATGGAATAGTGTGGGATAACTACTACGGGGAGGGGAGCATCGAGGAAATCGAACTAACCCTTGAAGAGTACAAATCGCAATTCACTAATCGAATGAATGAAAAACTTCATGGGTATTGGGGAGTTTATCCCTCATACCAAGAGGCACAACGGAAACTAAATGAAAAATACTGCGACTAATATGAAAGTGAACGGAAAGGAAATTGTAGGCATCGGCTTTGCATACGACGGCTGCCACAAGTTCTTCGTATTAAAGAACGAGGAGGAGAAAGAAGAAGCCCTATTCTATGGGCATGAGTTTCACAAATTAAGATGGTTAAAACGATATTGGGAAATATCATGCCCCCTTAAATTTATTATAAGTTGGGATTTGTCTTGCTACTATGTGAAGCAGGGCGAACAAGCAACTTTTGAGTATTAACTACTAAACAACTAAACAATGGCAAAGAATAATAATGTAGTAAAAATGACCTTTGAGGTTGAGCGGGAAACGAAAAACACAATCCGTTTTACGGAGCGGGTTGAGGACAAATTAGATACCCCGAAAATCGGGACTATCTATGTAGCCAAATGCGCCCTAAAAGAATTGGGGTGGAAACAAGGCGCACTAACGCTAACACTCGAACAAGCGTAATCTATTGAGGTAGGTATCTACATAAAAGAATTAGAATTAAACAACGGCTAAATATGAAAGCAATACCAACCGTCTTAATACTGAATACAAGGCTCGGCTACTGCTATAAGCCACTGTATTTTGAAAGCCGCCGACAAGCAATAGAGTACGGTCGCCAAGCCGTCGAAAGTGGCTTTTGTTGGGCTTACAGAGTATTCAACGATAACAAATAAAAGACACGAATATGAAAACAAAAACATTTTTCTTGGGGCTTATCATAGTATGCACCACGAGTTGTATAGGGTACAATATTCCAGAGGGCTACCCGCACTCGCCAACTTACGGTATTTTGATACGGAAATTATCGCCAGAGCCGCACTTATTGCCCGATACCGCGAAGCACTATGACGGCGAAATATATAGTAATTACGGAGGATACGACTATTATGTGCAACTTGATATAATTGACAAATACCAAGTAACAGAACAGGTTTGGATGACCTCGCGGAGAGGGGACACAATCCCAATTACAGATAACTACAAATACTAACAATAATATGAATACACAGGATTTCATTTTGGTATGCTTACAATGCTATCCAGGCGCCTGCACATATATGGATAAATTGCAGGATAACTTTGATGTCGAACTGACTGAAGAAGATGTGCTTGCATCAATAGTAATAGCAGGTGAATGCATCTATAACAGCACCAGCAGACCGTTACAAGTAGGTAATGACCTGATAGTGAGGCTATTCAATAAGATAAACAACAAAGCGCAGGAGGCGTACCTCGAATACGCCGAGGATATAGCGAACGAGTTCGAGTACTTTGTAGATGACTACGCAAGCAGCCTCAAGTTTAATCACGAGGAAGTGAATAATTGGGAGGAACTATGCGCAGAAATCGAAGCGTGGATAGGTTATCAAAAAGCAATTCGTGAGGACAAAGGCTATGCTTGGTAATATGAAACGAATTACTACAATAGCGGATGTCAGCGGACTGTACCGCTCGCAGCACATAAATCTGTGTATCGGTTGTGCGTTTGAGCGTGCGGCAAGTTGCTGCGACGACCGAGTGCCGACCTGCAATATACAACTCCAAAAACTTATACAGAGATGAGAACGATGCACCGAACGCCCAAAGTGCCGCGCACGATGGCAATAGAAATAGCGGCAGCGCATAACAGAGTACCGAATGAGGTTGCCGCACACTACACAGATAGTGAACTAAAAGAGGTACTCAAACAGTTACAACTAAAAGCAGATTTTTAACTAATAAACGAATAAAAAGACACGAATATGACAAATACAATCATTCCTACTTACACTATCTGTAAGAATAAAATAACATTTCTGAGCACTCGAAATAAAGTGTATCAAAAAAGTATAGATGTGCAAATAAAGCGTTTGTTACGAAAGGCGATAAAAGACCAAATGTACCTGCCAGAGAGCGAATTGGTCGCTCTAAATAGGTATATTATGGGGAAAGACCTCGAAATAGATTTCTCGAATGTCAAATCAAGAATGAAAAGACATATCAATCTAAACTTTACCGACCAAGCAACATACCAACATATTGGTTGAGTTGTCTGTCTTTTTCGGCAAGTTGTCTATCTTTTTCGGCAAGCATTGCGAGAATTTCTTTAGGTACGGCAATCGTAGTATCAATACTCAAACCACTATTATTGGCTGTTGTGTCAAACGACAAGTCAAAGAATACTTCAGGTGAAACCTGAAGTACATTGACAATCTTTTCCAATGTAAGAACGGTAGTCGCGTTCTCGCGCATAATCTTTGACAGTCCCGTAGGAGTCATTCCAATTTGACTCGCCAATGAATTAAGCGGGATATTTTTCTCTGCTGCTATTTGCTTGATTTTCTGCAAGTTTGGCATATTGTATATTTTTTCACATAAAAAAGTTGCCAATATGTTTGCATAAATAAAAC
>CAVHKB010000191.1:0-4715 GCA_963636305.1 Prevotella sp. P5-108 | reverse complement strand
TGAACAAAAGAAACGAAGCAAAGAAAATTCATCGGCGTGTGTCGGGCGTTGCCAAAAATAATACTCACTCGTCCTGCGGCGGAGGCACAACTCGCTTCGCTCAAACAGTACCTCCGCTTTTCGCATTACTCGCTCGATTTTTGACGCACCGACCCAAAGCCGAAAGTGGATGACAGATGGCTGGAGGGTCTGGGGATTCTGGATTTCTGGGAAATTGTTAGAGGGTTGACGGACGGCGGGGGCAATTAACAATTAATAATTAACAATTAAAATGCAGAGAATGCCACAGACGCAACGACGGGTTGAGGGGGGAACAGAGTTTTGAGGAGAACACAATGTCTTTCTTTTGAAGGGGAGTTGAGAGCCATAGCACGCTATGGCTCTACAGTTATCATAAGCGCACGGTGGAGGATTAATAGGCATTATATGGTGCGGGGAGAGCCATAGCACGCTATGGCTCTACGATTATCATAAGCAAAGTTACATAAAACTACCAAACAACGATGGTGTGGGGAGACAGTGGGTATAAGCAAATAGGGTAAGTGTTGTTTGGAATGGGATATACATACGACAAGTACAGCGGAGGTTGAGAGGAGAAAGGAAAGAGGGAGGAAGAAGAGAATATAAAAGGACGATAACGAGAGGAAGAAAGGAGGAAAGAGGAAAATCTCTGCGTAATAGCAGGGAGAGATTCAATCGTTATCAACAAGCAATGAGGCGGCTTGTAGTAGGTTGGGTACTATCCATGTGGCAGATTGGTCGGGTAGTTGAGGTGTGGCCGTGTCTTTAATCCATATTTGGTCTATTCCGACAGCCTTTGCTCCTGCTATGTCGTTAAAATAGGAATCCCCTACCATTACCGCTTCGTCTGCATTGATGCCGTTTTGTTCGAGTGCGATCCGGAATATCTGCGGTTGAGGTTTTTGTATGCCGACTTCTTCGCTCAAGACTATATGTTGGAAGAAAGGTCGCAGTCCGGAGTTATTTATTTTTTGGTACTGTACTTCGATGAAGCCATTGCTGATAAGGGTGAGCGGATAGTGTTCGGCAAGTCGAGGTATTACTTCGGCAGCGTAGGGCATAAGAGAGAAGTAGTCGGTTGTGAGTTGGCAGAATTTATCGCCTATCTTGGTGGCAAGGTTGTTGATTTCCTGTTCGCTCAAGGTCGTTTCGGAGGTCTGTTGCAGAGGGAATGCAAATCGTTCGAATTGCAATTGTTCTTTGCTCATTTTCCCTATTCCGTACATATCCCAGAGGTAGAGATTATGTTCTTCGTAGATAGTATAATAGTCGTTGAATGATGGGAAGAAGCGATAGAGTTGATATTCCTGATAGAGTTCTCTCAATGCTTTTTCCGCCGCGTGAGAGAAATCGCCGATAGTATTATCCCAGTCGAAGAAAACGGCTTTGTATGTTTTGTTGTTCTTTGACATTCCTATTGTTGTTTCCCCGCGATACACAGGACAATCTCTCCTTTAGGAGGTGTCTGTTTATAGTGTTCGATGAGTTCAGCGAGCGTTCCACGACAAGTCTCCTCGTGCAGTTTGCTTATCTCCCTACTGACAGAGGCTTGGCGTTCGTTTCCCAAAGCGTCAGCCAATTGTTGCAATGTTTTGAGCAATCGGAAAGGCGACTCGTAGAGTATGATGGTGTGTTGAAGTTCTGCGATGTATTGTAGTCGTGTCTGTCTTCCTTTCTTCTGCGGCAGAAATCCCTCGAAGAAGAACCGTTCGGAAGGCAAAGCACTATCGATTAGTGCGGGTACGAATGCGGTTGCTCCAGGGAGGCATTGTACTTCGACGCCTTTTTGTACACAGGCTCTAACTAACATAAAGCCGGGATCACTGATGCACGGAGTACCGGCGTCGGAGATGAGTGCGACCTTCAGTCCTGCAGCGATGCGCTCTGCCAGTTCTTCGGATGTTTGATGTTCGTTGAATTTATGGTGTGAGCGCAAAGGAGTGTGGATGTCATAGTGTTTGAGCAGTACAGATGAGGTTCTGGTATCTTCTGCCAATATAAGACTGACCTCTTTGAGAATACGAAGTGCGCGCAGTGTTATATCCTCGAGATTACCCACCGGCGTGGGAACGATGTATAACACTGGTGTTTCTTGCGAATGACCACTCATTGTTCGACAGGATTGGGAGAAATGTGTATGTTACGAGAAACGCCTGTTTAAGAACGATAGGAACAACTTTGTTGCCTGACTATCGGTTTCCCAATGAAAATGCTTATTGATGTAGTTTATGGCTTCATCGACTGACTGCATTTTGTTGAGTATGTCAATTGTCTTGTTCATTTTTTCGCCGTCGGAAGCAAACAGTTCTCTCTGAAACAGAAAGCGGTCACCTATACTGATTGCTTTTCGGAGGTCGTCAATATGTGGAGCGGACGAACTACTTATGTTATTTGTTGTCAGTTCGTTGCGAGTAGTATTTTCCTGTACGGGTTCTGCGACGGAATGTGGTGCGTCTTCTACGGGTTCCTCGTGTTTTGTTTCTTTGGCGATAGGCACTTTCAGGTCGGACAATTCTCCGAGTGGTTTCGTAGGATTGTTGCCGATTGGTGTATCGCAGGTGGGTTCGTTATTGGCGGAGGGTTCGTTCCACGCTTCAGATGGGGTTGGCTGACGGTCGTCGGTCAGCAGTTCTATCTCCACATCAGGTTCTTTTGCTATATACTCATCGAGTTGCTCACGGAGTTCGTCGATTTCTTTTTCGGCATTATCCAAACGCTCTGTCAGCATTTGTATTTGCTGACAGAGTGTATCGGTGTATTGTTTCAGTTCTTCGATCCAATTCATTGTTATAGTAGAAAAATAATTGTTATACGGCTACCTTTTCGAGCCATTTAACCATAGAGAACATTATTCCCATTGAGATTACACAAACCCCGAAGAAAACTGCCCAGCAGTATTGAATAGGCCATGCGTTATACATAACGGGCCCTACCCAGATCATCAAGTTACCGAGAGCGGTTGCTCCAAGCCACAAGCCTTGACACAGCCCTACCATATTACGGGGTGCTACTTTGCTGACGAAAGACAGACCAAGAGGGGAGATGAAGAGTTCAGCCACCGTAAGGAAGAAGTAGGTAACAATAAGCACCCACGGTCCTGATTTGGTCAGTCCATGTTGTTCCATAGTTGCGGAGTCCATTGCTCGAAAATCGGTTCCGGAAGGATATCCCTCGTAGGCAGAGAAGAGCATGAGAAAGAGATATGCGCAAGCAGCAATGCCCATACCCAATGCGATTTTGCGCGGAGTAGAGATATTCTTTCCTTTTCGTGCAAGCGAACTGAAGATGAGCATAATGACAGGTGTCAAAATGATAACGAAGAAGGGATTTAGTGCCTGCCATATTTCAGGGGCTATGGAAGTTGTTTCCACGAAGTCGCGTGCGAAGACGGAAAGTGATTGTCCGTTTTGATGGAAACTGAACCAAAAGAATATGGCTACTCCTAATACGGCAAAGAGAGCATACATTCTTTGTTTGATTTCCTGCGCCATAGCCGCTTTTTCCTGCGGGGTATAGTTGGAGGTTACATTATCGGTTTTTTTAGCGGGCTGCGGGAATATTTTCTTGGTCGCCAAGAATATGACCAAGGATATAAGCATTGCCAATACAGAAGCGATGAATGACAAGTGGATACCCGTGTTGAAGATATTGATATAATCTTGGCAGAATGCGGTAAGGTCGGTGAAGAGATAGCCATCGGTTACGACTTTCTGCATTGTTTCAGCAAACTTGGTTGTTTCTTCCCCGTTGGCGAGATACTGATGACAGAGCGCAGGCATATCGGCATTATAGACGAGGTTGTGTGCTTTGAGCCACCACTGTCGAAGAAGTGGTGCTACAAAAGGTGCGACTAATCCACCGATATTGATGAAGACATAGAATATCTGGAAGCCAGAGTCGCGTTTATCTTTTGCCTGTTCCAATGCTTCAGGACCTTTTTTAGCGGCTTCTGCTTCGAGTTCGTCGTACATTTTACCTACAATCGCCTGCAGATTACCTTTGAAAAGTCCATTGCCAAATGCGATGAGCAGCAGTGCGAAACAAGTGAATATGAGTATAGCCCACCATGAACTATCTCCGTCGGCCTTTCCAAAGACAGGTATGGAAAGTGCGACATATCCGAGAGCCATGATGATGAGTCCCCATTGTATGGTTTTATTGTAGTTTTGTGATTTATCGGCGATGAGTCCCCCAACGAGGCTCAATACATAGATCCCGCAATAGAAAACGGAATAGATAAATCCCGCCGTTGCGTCAGGTAGTCCGAACTTGGAAACGAGGAACAACAATAGGACGGCGTTCATAATATAGTAGCCGAATCGTTCGCCCATGTTGGCGAGAGCAGCAGGGATAAGTCCCTTAGGGTGATTTTGAAACATAGATTATATTATTTAAGGGTAAGTAGTCGGTTGAATGTTATGATGTTAGTATATGGTTGTCGGTTCCCGTTTCAGACGATTGTTTCGCGTTTACGGAAGCCAGCGACAAAGATAGTATTATATTTTGTAATACACAAGAGTTGCAGAGAAAATGATAGGGAGAAGGGTTGGAAGACATTGCGAGGAGGGGGCAATTAATAATTAACAATTAACAATTAACATGCAGAGTATGGTCGAAGGGCGATGTATAGTTTGAGGGGAACACAATGTTCTACCTGCGAAAGGGAGTTGAGAGCCATAGCACGCTATGGCTCT
>CAVHKB010000190.1:0-4769 GCA_963636305.1 Prevotella sp. P5-108 | reverse complement strand
TATGGCTCTACAGCATACATTTAATTAACAATTAAGAATTAACAATTAATATGCAAGGTGTGGTCGGTTGTATTACCTCGCAGGAAGCCGCGCAGAGAGCCATAGGACTACGCTATGGCTCTGCGGAGGGCATAAATGAAGTTACTTATGACAATGATATTTATGACGATGATATATGGGGTAGTAAGGGATAGGGAATGGATAAGTTATGAATAAGCAATAAATAAGCAATGGATAAGCAATGGATAGGCGGAGGTGGCTTTTTTGCAGGTTATAAGTATCATGAACATGTGTTTTTCTATCGTTTATGTTCTACTTATCTTCTACTTATGTTCTACTTATCCTATAGAGATGGCAGCATAAAGGTGTGGGGAGAGAGTGGAGGAAGTTCGGTGCTCTATATGTTATAGATGTTTGGAATATGCTATATAGATGTTTGGGATATGCTATCGTGCTGGAGAAGGATGGTTAGAGGGTGACGGCGTGGAGTTGGGCGAGGGCGAGGAGGTAGTCGCGTTGGGCGGTGAGGGCAGCGGAAGTGGCGTCGTAGTAGAGCGAGAGTTCCTGCATATAGGTCAGCATCGAAATCTGTCCCGCCTGCAATGCCTCCATAAGCAAGTCGGCACTGTTGGTCATCTGCAGTGCCTCTTGGTAGCCCTGCCAAGTCTTTTGCAAGCCCGTCACCTCGGCATACTGCGCACGCAAGGTGAAGAGAAACTGCTGCCGCTGCTCCTCCTCACGCAGAGCGGCTGCCTCTTGGGCGGCTTTGGCTTGGCGCACACGGTGCGTGTTCTGCCACAACGGAACGGACAGACCGACGGTAAGCCCTTGATAATACTCGCCCGTCATTCCCTCTGTCATATACCCCAAACGCAGTTCGGGCAGCCACTCCGCCTTGCTCAATCGGGTATCGGCTGCGGCAATCGCCGTTTCCTGTCGCACATATTGGAGCATGGGGCTGTTGTTCTCCGCCTCGGCGTACCACGAGTCGAAATCGGCGGGCGGCAGAGGGAGTGCGAAAATGCTGTCGGTGAGTGTAACAGCCTCTCCGCCATTGAGTGCGGCGAGTTGCTCCAAGAGCGTGTTCCGCTCGGTCTCTGCACGCTGAAATACTCCCTGCGCCGTGGCGAGATTGAGGCGTACCTTGTTGTATTCGAGCGCATTGCTATTGCCGGCTGCGAACTTCTCGGCGTAGGCTTGGGCAATGGCTTCGGCATGGGCGAGCCGCACACGATACTCCCGCAACAGCGCATTGCAATAGACTATCTCGATACACTTCTGCTCCGCCTCGAGCAGGATATTCGTGCGCTCCACCTTGTAGCGCAGGTCGGCACGCAGGTCTTGCTGCTTGGCAAGGCGCAGTTGGTAGCCGAAGACCTTGCTCAACGGCAGTGACTGCGACACGGTGATGTCCATACGGTTGTCCATCGCAGCGGCAGACCCCCACAAGTAGTGAAACTCCACTTCGGGGTCGGCGGGCGCAAGTCCGATATGGTTCGCCTGCTTCTCCGCCTCCACCTCTTGGCGCAAGGCTTGGAGCGTCTTGTTGTGCTGCTCGATGGTTGGGAGAATACCGGCTATATCTTGCGCTACTGCGCAAGATATAATGAACAATGAACATGTAACAATTAAAATGCGAAGTCGAGTATTCATAGGGCTGGGTTATTTTGTGTCGTGGGTATGCGGGTGGCGGGATTCCACGAGAGAGTACATAATAGGAATGATAAAGCCGTTCAGTAGTGTGGAGGAGAGCAGTCCCAAGAGAATGACCTTAGCCATAGGACTCTGAATTTCGTTGCCGGGCAAGTCGCCGCCCAACGCCAATGGGATGAGCGAGAGGGCGGTGGTGAGTGCGGTCATGAGAATAGGGTTCAGCCGGTCTGCCGAGCCTTGCATGATACGCTCGTGCAGGGCGACACCCTCCTTAGAGAGGTCGTTATACCGCTCAATGAGCAGCATTCCGTTGCGCGTGGCGATACCGAAAAGCGAGATAAAGCCAATCGTGGCGGGGATACTCAGCACGCCGCCGTCCAACGCCACTGCCAACACGCCGCCCATGAGCGCGAGCGGCAGGTTGCACAGCACGACCGTAGCCTGCCGCAAGTCGCGGAACTGCAAATAGAGCAGCAGGAAGATGACGATGAGTGCGCCGATAGTGGCGAGGGCAATGGTGCGGGATGCTTTCTGTTCGCTCTCGAACTGTCCGCCGTACTCGATATGGTAGCCGTCGGGTAGGGTAATCTGCTCGCTGATGGCTTGCTCTATCTTCTCCACCGCACCCCGCAAGTCGCCGTTCGTCACATTGGCGGACACCACGAGTTTGCGGCTGACATTCTCCCGATTGATGGTGTTGGGACCCATTGCCGAGCGGACATCCGCTACGGCTGACAACGGCACTTGCGCTGTGGCGGTGGAGATACACATATCCCGAATCGCCTCCATGTCGCGGCGTGCAGACGGAGTAACGCGCACGACAAGGTCGAACGCACGGTCTGCCTCATAGACCTGCGACACAACGCTGCCGCCCAACAACACCGACACCTGCTCGGAGAACTCGGCAGGCGATATGCCGTAGCGGGCAAGCATGTCCCGACGGGGCGTGATAAGCAACTGCGGACGCTCCACCTGCTGCTCGACATTGATGTCGGCGACACCCTCAATGGGCGTAATGACGGTCTTAATCTGTTGCCCGAGTTGGTACATCCGATTGAGGTCGGTGCCGAATATCTTAATGGCGATGTTCGACTGCGTACCCGACAGCATAGCGTCGATACGGTGCGAAATGGGCTGTCCTATCTCGAGATTGATACCCGACAGCACGCTCATGCGTTGGCGGATATCGGCTATCACCTCGTTCTTGGTGCGGTCGCCCAGCACAAAGGGCGCTTCTATCTCCGATACATTCACCCCGAGAGCATGCTCGTCCAATTCGGCACGACCTGTCTTGCGAGCGACGGTTTGTATCTCCGGCACGGAGAGCAGAATCTCCTCTGCCTTGCGCCCGATAGCATCCGACTCGTCGAGTGATACGCCCGGCAGGGTGCTAACATTGATAGTGAAAGAGCCTTCGTTGAAGCCGGGCAAGAAACTGTGTCCGAAGAAGCAAAAGCCCACTACGGCGGCGACAAACAGGGTGAAGGTGCTACCCAACACGGCGGCTTTGTGGCGCAATGCCCATTCGAGCGCACGGCTGTAGCCCTTACGCAGCCACACCACGAGGCGGGGTTCGCGGTCGGCGTGGCGCATGGCACGCTCGGTGCCGAGCAGGTAGGAACAGAGGACTGGGGTAAGCGTCAGTGCCACTAATGTGGAGGCGAATAGCGATACGATGAATGCCAAGCCGAGCGGGGCTAACATACGCCCCTCCATGCCCGACAGCAGAAAGAGCGGCACGAAACTGACTACGATGATAAAGGTGGAGTTGATGACAGGCATACGCACTTCGTACGATGCATTGAAGACCACCTCCCGTACGGGGAGGCGCTTCTCTTTGGGTAGCAATGCGTTCTGTCGGAGGTGCTTATAGACATTCTCCACATCGACTATGGCATCGTCCACCAACGAGCCTATGGCAATCGCCATACCGCCGATACTCATGGTGTTGATACTCAGCCCGAAGATACGCATGACAAGTATGGTGATGAGCAGCGAAAGCGGGATTGACACTAACGAGATAAGCGTGGTGCGCCCGTTCTGCAAGAAGATAAACAGCACGAGAATGACGAATAATGCCCCTTCCCAAAGCGACTGCTTGATGTTGCCGATAGAGCCGTTGATAAAGTTCGCTTGGCGGAAGATGTCGGTCGAGACCTGCACATCGGCGGGCAATTGCGGGCGCAGTTCCTCCAACGCTTTGTCCAGATGGTCGGTCAGGGTGAGCGTACCGGTGTTGGGCTGCTTGGTCACGGTGAGCAGCACGGCGGGTTTGCACCGTACGGATGCAACCCCTAACTTGGGTGTCTGCGCACCGATGGTGACGGTCGCCACTTGTTCCAGACGCACCGTGCCGCCTGCGGTGGTAGGCACTGCCGTCTGTCCGAGCAAGTCGAGGTCGTTGGTGGAAAGCGCACCACGGATGATGTACTCGTTGCCGTACTCATACAGCACGCCGCCCGATGCGTTTTGGTTCATGCTGCGGACGCTGCCGAGCAGGTCGTCGAGCGCTACGCCGTAGGTGCGCATGCGGTTCGGGTCGATGAGTATTTGGTATTCCCGAATGTCGCCGCCCATGACTGCCACTTGTGCCACACCGCCCGTGGAGAGCAGGCGTGGGCGTATCGTCCAATCGGCAAGGGTGCGCAACTGCTCCTGCGTGGTGGTAGAGTCGGCGGTGAGGCCTATTATCAGCACCTCGCCCAAGATAGACGACTGCGGTCCCAATATCGGTCGCCCCACATAGTCGGGCAGCGACTCGGACACCGTGGCGAGTTTCTCGCTTACTATCTGGCGGGCACGGTAGATGTCCGTCCCCCAATCGAACTCCACCCATACGACAGAGAAGCCCGTAGTGGAGGACGAACGCACACGGCGCACATCGGTTGCCCCGTTCACTGCCGTTTCGATAGGGAAGGTGACAAGGCGTTCCACCTCTTCGGGCGCCATACCTGTGGCTTCGGTCATC
Organism: Prevotella sp. P5-108; assembly: GCA_963636305.1. GTDB lineage: Bacteria > Bacteroidota > Bacteroidia > Bacteroidales > Paludibacteraceae > Colicola. The sequence goes on along the minus strand of CAVHKB010000190.1, from coordinate 148 downwards.
ACAACGACGGTCGGTGCATTCAGGTCGGGGAACACATCGACATCCATCTCTCGGACGCAGTATAGCCCCGCACAGAGGATAATCAACGCCGCCACGACAATGGCGAGCCGGTTCTGCAAGGCAAATCGAATAATCTTGTTCAGCATGT
>CAVHKB010000189.1:0-4774 GCA_963636305.1 Prevotella sp. P5-108 | reverse complement strand
TTAAAGGATTTCTCCTTGCCGTATGACACAGAGAAATCCTAATGACCGATTTGGGATAAAGTGAAAAGTTTATCAAGTTTATAAAGTGGAAAGTTTGTGTGGATTTGATGATTTGATTTAATTCGAAATTCAATGATTCAATAAGTCAATAATTTAATTTGTAGGGACGTGGCGTGCCGCGTCCGATGGCGGCGTTGTTTTTGTTGATTTGCAGATTTGGTTATTTGATGATTTGGTCGCACGGGATTGCAAATCCCGTGCGACCAAATTTTTGAAGGTTAAGGTGTTTCGCTTACCGACAATTTGAAATTTTCACTCCTCACTCCTAATTTCTAATTTCTAATTTCTAATTTCTAATTTCTAATTGCCTCTAACCTCTAACCTCTAACCTCTAACCTCTAACCTCTAACCTCTAACCTCTCACCTCTCACCTTTTATCTCACTACAATCTTCTGTGCTCTATCGCCAAGTTTAACGACATACACGCCGTTCAGCGAGCCGTTGAGGCGGGTAACGTTGCGGCCGAGCAGGTCGAAAATTTGGAATTCGCCGTCGCAAATGATGCGGCCAGCAGTGGCGTAGAGCCCTGCGATTTCAACTGGAGCGAGTGCCGTTGCGCCCTCGGTGGCAAACGTGCCCGTGTAGTTGTGTACTACCTTATCGTCGGCATCCTTCACCGTAAGGTCGTAGGCATAGGTTGAGGCCTCGTCCAAACCAGTAACCGTGAAGCGGTAGCCCGAATTTGTGCTTTCGGCGGCGCGATTGGCCGGCGCAGTGCCGTCGGGCGACGGTGCAAACGCTATGCCCGTGAGTTGTCCAAAACTGTTAAACACAAGCGTGCAGAACACCTCGCCGTCCTTGGTTATCTGCAGAGTATAGGAGGCAGCAGAGCCGTCTGCTGGCCAAGTGAACACCGCATCGTTAGCCGACGCATCGACGGTTACCTCGTTGATGGTTTCAACCTCGTCGGCCCCCATGCACTTGATGTATTTGAAAGAACCGAACACGACATCCATTTGGTAATCGCGCAGGTTGTCGCACAGGACATAGAGATAGACATTGTAGTTGGTGAACGAGCTATTGTCGGCTACAGGCGGCTCGATGGCGTACGAATAGATGTCGTACAACTTGCGGCAGTAGGCAAAGGCACTTGCCCCGATAGAGGTGAGCGTGTTGGGCAGTTCTATCTTGTTCAGTTTGGCGAAGTTGTTAAACGCATTATTCCCGATATGGGTGATACCACGCTCCAAGACGACCGCCGTAATTGTATCGCGAAGCAGTAGCCACGGGAGATTGCTCTCGTCGTAGTCGTACATTGCTCCCGTACCCGAAATAGTGAGGGTGTGGTTAGCGTACGACCAATAGAGGTTGTCGCCGCATTGTCCCGAGTAAGCAAGTGCGAACTCGGCCGTGTAGGTGGCTTCACCTTCGACTAATACCGTGCGCGGGTTATCGGTATTGCCATCGCTCCATTGAGTGAAATGATAATGCTCGTCGGCAATAGCGTACAGTATTACCTCTACACCATAATCGTAAGTGCCGTCTCCCGACACAGAGCCATTCCCCTCTGCCGTCGCCGTAATGGTAAACTGGTCTATGGCAAACTCTGCTGCATAAGTTGCATCACCCTCAACTACTACGGTGCGTGGATTATCGGTGTTACCATCGCCCCATTGTGTGAAATGGTAATGCTCATCAGCAATAGCCGTCAGCGTTATACTTGTGCCATAGTCATGCTCGCCCGTACCCTCTATATGACCATGTTCTGTCTGGGCTGAAATAGTATGTTGGTCAATAGCAAATTCGGCAGTCAAAGTAGTGTCTTGGAATACCACAAAGGTACGCGGGTTATCGGTATTGCCATCGTTCCATTGGGTAAAGTGGTAATGTTCGTTGGCAGTTGCCTGAATCGTCAGTTCGTTGTCGCATGTGTAAGCAACAGTTTCTACAGCCCCATTCGCAGATGGTTGTATAATGGCACTATACTCATGCTCCTCGATAATATTCGTAAATGAAGACCAAACTGCATCCGCTTGATACGCCTCTTTTGTACCACAGGGAATGTAGAGAGGAATATCATTGGGGCAGCACGAAAAACAACTATAGCCACATTGTGGTGGTGTTTGTGATTCCACTCGTATGGAGGTAAGCCCTGTGCAACCATAGAAAGTACTGTTTCCAATACTCGTTACGCTGTTGCCAATAGTAACAGAGGTAAGCCCTGTGCAACCATAGAAAGTACGATTTTCAATACTTGTTACGCTGTTTGGGACGGTGATAGAGGTAAGACCCGTACAACCATAGAAAGCACCGCTTCCTATACTCGTTACGCTGTTTGGGATAGTAATCGAGGTAAGACTCGTACACCGATAGAAAGCATTACTTCCAATATTTGTTACGCTGTTTGGGATAGTAATCGAGGTAAGACTCGTACACCGATAGAAAGCACTACTTCCAATATTTGTTACACTGTTGGGAATAGTAACAGAAGTAAGCCCTGTGCAACCATAGAAAGCAGACTCTCCAATACTCGTTACGCTGTTGGGGATAGTGATAGAGGTAAGACCCGTGCAACCATAGAAAGCAGACTTTCCAATACTCGTTACACTATTGGGGATAGTAACAGAGGTTATACAGGTGTCATAAGCAAAGGCTGCTGAAACCTCGGTTACTCTATCAGGTATAACTAAATCAGTCAAAAGTACATCGTTAATATATAAGTTTCTTGAATGATGAATAGGGTTATCACTCATACTCATATCAATACTTAACCACCCCTTTACATCTCCCGTATAATTCACTTTCTTAAGCCCTGTGCAACCATAGAAAGCATCGGTTCCTATACTCGTTACACTATTAGGGATAGTAATTGAGGTGAGACTACTACACCGATAGAAAGCACTATCTCCGATAGTTGTAACGCTATTGGGGATAGTAACAGAGGTTATACAGGTGTCATAAGCAAAGGCTGCTGAAACCTCGGTTACTCTATCAGGTATAACTAAATCAGTCAAAAGTACATCGTTAATATATAAGTTTCTTGAATGATGAATAGGGTTATCACTCATACTCATATCAATACTTAACCACCCCTTTACATCTCCCGTATAATTCACTTTCTTAAGCCCTGTGCAACCATAGAAAGCATCGGTTCCTATACTCGTTACACTATTAGGGATAGTAATTGAGGTGAGACTACTACACCGATAGAAAGCACTATCTCCGATAGTTGTAACGCTATTGGGGATAGTAACAGAGGTTATACAGGTGTCATAAGCAAAGGCTGCTGAAACCTCGGTTACTCTATCAGGTATAACTAAATCAGTCAAAAGTACATCGTTAATATATAAGTTTCTTGAATGATGAATAGGGTTATCACTCATACTCATATCAATACTTAACCACCCCTTTACATCTCCCGTATAATTCACTTTCTTAAGCCCTGTGCAACCCCAGAAAGCCTGCACCCCAATACTCGTTACGCTGTTGCCAATAGTAACAGAAGTAAGACCTGTGCAACCCCTGAAAGCATCGGTTCCAATACTCGTTACGCTGTTGGGGATAGTAATCGAAGTAAGACCACTACTCGAGAAAGTACAATTTTCAATACTCGTTACACTGTTGGGAATAGTAACAGAGGTAAGCCCTGTGCAACCATAGAAAGCATACTCTCCTATGCTCGTTACGTTTTTGCCAATAGTAACAGAAGTAAGACCCGTGCAACCACGGAAAGCATACTTTCCAATACTCGTTACGCTGTTAGGGATGATGATAGAGGTTAGTTGACTCATACTAGAGCAAAGGTTGGCGGGAATACTATCCACTTCGTTGCCAAAAATGAAAGAGGTGATATTGTTACAGAACGGAGAATAATATTCGCTCCAACCACATTTTTTGGCGTTCCATACTACAGAAGTAAGACCCGTGCAACCCGAAAAAGCATATTTTCCTATGCTCGTTACGTTTTTGCCAATAGTAACAGAAGTAAGACCCGTGCAATACTGGAAGGCATAGTCTCCAATACTCATTACGCTGTTTGGAATAGTAATAGAGGTTAATTTGCTCATTCTATAGCAGAGATAAGCAGGAATACTGTCTACCTCGTTACCAAAGGTAAAAGAAGTGATACTATCAATGGATTGAGAGAAAGGACTAGAAGACCAACCACATTTCTTAGCATTCCATACTACAGAGGTAAGGCCAGTGCAACCATTGAAAGCACAATCTCCAATCCATGTTACGCTTTTTGGTATAGTAATAGAGGTTAATTTGCTCATTCTATAGCAGAGATAAGCAGGAATACTGTCTACCTCGTTACCAAAGGTAAAAGAAGTGATACTATCAATGGATTGAGAGAAAGGACTAGAAGACCAACCACATTTCTTAGCATTCCATACTACAGAGGTAAGGCCAGTGCAACCATTGAAAGCACAATCTCCAATCCATGTTACGCTTTTTGGTATAGTAATAGAGGTTAATTTGCTCATTCTATAGCAGAGATAAGCAGGAATACTGTCTACCTCGTTACCAAAGGTAAAAGATTCCATATTAGTCATTGCATCATAAAATAGGGATGTACAATCGCAATGTTTCGCATTCCACACAGCAGAGGTAAGATTGATGCAACCCGAAAAAGCATACTTTCCTATGCTCGTTACGTTTTTGCCAATAGTAACAGAAGTAAGACCTGTGCAATCATAGAACGCCTTCTCTCCAATACTCGTTACGCTGTTGGGGATAGTAATCGAAGTAAGACCACTACTCGAGAAAGTAC
>CAVHKB010000188.1:0-4802 GCA_963636305.1 Prevotella sp. P5-108 | reverse complement strand
AGAGCCATAGCGTGCTATGGCTCTCAACTCCCTTTCAAAAGACAAACAACCTGTTCCCCTCAAAACAACCATTCCCCAGAAATCCAGAATCCCCAGACCCTCCAGCCAACCGAGATGGGTTCTAATGCCTATACCCCACCACGCATATTAATTGTTAATTGTTAATTGTTAATTGAATGCTCCCCTGCGTGTTAATTGTTAATCGTTAATTTCTCCCCTCTTCCCGTCAAAATTTAACCATACTACACACACTACCGCACTATCTTTGCAACGTGAAACGCTGCATAACCTCGGCGCTAACTATTACTTTGATTAACAATCTAATACAAACACATAATATCATGAAACATTCTGTCTTTTTCTCTAATCACTTCTTCCATACCCCCGCACGCCTACTGCATGCACTCATCCTCACCGTGCTACTGGCTAATGCTGCCTCGTCTTACGCCGTACCTACACTTACACATGTCCCCGGCGTCTATACATCCACCTACGGGCAGACCTTAACCACATACAACAACCGTCAATATGAAATTTACGGCTTTTCATCTCCAACTACTTCTCTTTACTTGGCTTGGGCTGGAACAACCACAACTACTTCAACCGACCAAAATGTAGTCTTGTCATTTGGTAAAAACAATAGCGAAGCCACAGGCACGGGTACTAATGCATGGATAAGCAATGCTGTAAATAGTCGCAAGTCTTCAATATCGAGTAAAAAATCCGAAGAATTTGACCTGTCCGGTTATTCTATGGCCTACCAAAAAGAAAGTAAACTGACTATCAAAATAAGTGGATACGACCAGTTCTCAATCTATGGAAAAGATAATAAGTTAAGTATTTATTTCACGGTAACAATAGATGGCGCACTGGTATCTGACTCATCAGGGAGTTCTAAGGAAACAGTCCGTCGTTTTGATATCACAACAGGGGAACATACTATTGTCGTTAGTGCTAATGATAATAGCGATTGCACTCTCAACGGCTTTTCTTTAAGATTGCCCGAATCCTCTACCCCCACAACCTACACCATCACCTACAACACCAACGGCGGCGATGCTATCGACCAAGTAACCGACGCTACTGCACTACCTAACCCACTGCCTACGCCAATCAATGGCGATTGCACCTTCCAGGGTTGGTACACCGACGAATCACTCTCCACGCAAGCAACAGCAGGCGCTGAACTAACCGACAACATCACACTCTACGCCAAATGGGATTGCACCACAAAAACATCTTTCACGCTCACATACAATGGCAATGTACCTAATCCCTACAACCTCGAAACTTTGCCCTATACACTTGCCAACCTGCCTGCAGCAGAGACCGAAATCACTACCACTACCGTTTCTTCTACCGTACCCACACTCATCGAAACCAATGGAACAACCGTTTTCTATACATTCAACAGCTGGAATACTTCCTCCGACGGAACAGGCACAAACTATGCTGCTGGTGCCGAACTCACTCTCACCAACGACCTTATTCTCTACGCCCAATGGACCGTATCTTCTTGGTCTATAACCTACTACGATACCGACAAAGAAACGGTTCTCTCCGGTCTTTCTCCCACATCCTATGCTTACAACAAAGCCGTAACACTGCCCAAACCTGATAAAACGGGCTATACATTCAAAGCCTGGCATAGTACCTATAACGATGTTGCTGTCACCTCCACTGCAACATACTACGGTGCCCTATCTGCCTATGCCGAATATACCCAAAACTTCACGGTTACCTACAACGCAAATGGCGGCACTTGTACTACCACTACCGCCACATATACCGGCACCGCACTAACATTACCTACACCAACCTACGACGGATATAAATTCGACGGTTGGTTCACCTCCGCCGAAGGTGGCACCCAAATCACCTCCACTGACAATACCTATACCCCAACCGCCGATATCACCCTCTACGCCCATTGGACCGAGAAAACTCGTGTCTGCGGCGCAATAATGACAGCCACTCTATCTGGCGGCAATGTAACTGCCTCAGACACTCTGGCAGGGACGACAGGTAAAGCCAACATAGGTACAAGTGGTGACGAAGAAAACAAATTGAACAAAAATGGCGCATACATCAGTCTGACACTCAAAGGTGATAACACCTTCCAAGCAGGTGACTATGTCGTAATAACGGTACAAACAAAAAATGAAGCTACAACACTGTCAATCTACGCAGATCAAGGGAAAACGCTATATGCATCTGTCCCTTGTACTGGCATAGGCGACCATAAAATCAATCTGCCTTCTTCGGCAATAGGAAAAAACACCGTCGTTCTCTATCGCAAGGATAAGTACGACTGCAACGCTGCAATTTCCAAAATGGTTATATACAGAGTCTGTTGTGCTGCACCCGTCATTACTACTCAACCCGTAGCAGCAGACTACTGCGGTGCTACCGTTGTAGTAACACCTCTCACCGTCGAAGCCACCGTCTCCGACAAAGGAACACTCTCCTACCAATGGTACAAAGACGGTACTGCCATCGCCGATGCTACAACCAACACCTATACTCCTACCGAGTCAGGTACCTACACCGTCGATGTTACCAACACCAATGGAGACGAAACCGCTACAGTTACCTCCAACGAAGCATACATCTCCATCGGTACTACGCCCACCAAAGTAACTATCTCCGGCGCATCTTCCACATTGGCTGCAGAGGAAACCCTTACACTTACCGCCAACGCCAATGTAACGGGCGTAACCTATCAATGGTACAAAGACGGTACCCTCCTCACAGGAGAAACCAACAGTACCTACTCCTACACCGCACAAGAGTCCGACCAGGGTTCAACCATCGCTGTTCTCTGCAAGGTCAAAGGGTGCGACGGCGTCGAACTATCGTCCGACCCTGTATCGTTCACCGTTGTCTCTTCCGAATGTAGTTATATAACGGAAAACAAAACATTAAGCAGCACTACAGGCTACAACTTCACAAATCAAACGCTGTACATACAAAGCAAGGCATACACTACAAGCAAAGGTAATCTATGTGGCTCCGCTAATTATCGTTACTATGCCGCTGCAGCCATAATCGAAGTAAAGAACAATCCTCTTTCTGCTATCCTTCTGCAAGGGCAACAAGAATATAATGTCACCGTCGCAGAAGTCTCTATCGCAGATGCTCTCGACGGTACATATACCGCATTGCCTCGTTATACCGCCGTCAACTATACAAAAAGCAGTTGTGGAGAGTTGGGTATTCGCGACTGCTACATACCTGCAGGCAAGTTCGTAAAAATAGCATTCAGTGGTTCAAGCGCTAACGAGTTCCGCATAAGCGGACTATGTGTAAAGCATGCTGCTTGCACCGACCCGCAACCCACAATACTCGCTTCTTCCTCGTATGTTTCATCGTGCAACCCCGAAGCAACGCTCACTCTTGCAGATGCCACCGGTGTTGCATACACAACCGGTACTGCTGCTTGGTACAAAGATGGCAACCTCATTGCTAATGCCAACGACCTTACTTACACCGCTACAGAAGCAGGCACCTACTATGCTGAAAGAACCGACAATTGTACGCAATATGCCGCAAACAGCATCGTAATTTCTTCCTCCGACGCAGCACAACCCACCGTCGAACGAATAGGCACTAATCATTACTACCAAATCGAAGGTCGCGACTTGCGTTCTTACACCTCCGAAACACACTACCCGCTATTCCGTGTACACTATCGGGGAACAACCTCCGACAACCGTACTTGGGAAGCCGCTGCCACCATACACAAACAAAACAACGACGGTACAATCTTAACCGCTCAAACTGCTATCGACTTTCTACGCGAGGACAAGAGTATAACCGCAAACGACTCTCTTATCTTGGGCGCAGACTACACCAAGTTAGCAACATGGATAGCAACAGAACAAAACACCGCTACAGGCACATTGGCCGCTAATGACACCATCTTCCTTACTGTATCACCCGCAAATAGTTGCAACGAAATAGATCCGACAGTCCGCGATACCGTACTTATTATTCTATCCAACAAGTATTCTCTCGGCTATATCGTTACAGGCACACTTGGTGGTGAAATCTTCGATGTAACAGCCTCCGACCTTACTGACCCGCTCTACACAAATCTGCAATCCGACTATAATGTAACGCCACTTAATGCCTATGCCGTTTATGATAGAATCAATTTCGAACCCTACGACATACTACTCCTCACCGACTATCCCGACACTACTGATGGAAAGGTCTATGTAGATACTCTTGCAGACCTTGTTGACCGCAAGCCTATACTCTCCTTGAAAGGACACATGGCAAAATTAAATAATTGGAAAAAGAAAGGATTTACGGTCAACCCAATTGTACCAGGCGATGGTACTATAGAACAAGCACCTAAAACATTAACAGTACTCTGCTTCTCACATGATATGTTCGATGGTGCTACTTGGGACGACGAAGATGCCCGCACAATAACTATCTTAAGCGATGTAGAACAGGACGGCGACTATAAAGGCATTCAAGGATTTGAGGCGAAAACAATACCTCACATGATGAATATAGCAAAGGTCTACGACCAAAAAAGGGAGTGCGATATTGTCGTCTGCTGTGAACGACAGAAAGTAACCGATGCAAGGTTCGTCATACTCTCCATAAACCGTAAATCTCACAAGCATATCAATAAGGCAGGTAGTAAAATGATAGACCTCCTTCTGCAATACTTGCTCAAAACCGACAAGAATGCAGTAAGCGACTGCTCTATTACCTTCACCAACGCAGGTTACGACGGTCTATGGAGCAATGCCGCTAACTGGAACACGAACTCAGTACCGACCGCA
>CAVHKB010000187.1:0-4821 GCA_963636305.1 Prevotella sp. P5-108 | reverse complement strand
ATCTATCCCGAATACCTGATTAAGGCAATGATTGCCGGCAATATCGACAAGATGGAGGCACTCGGCGCATACGAGGTGGCTCCGGAGGACTTCGCGCTCTGCGAGTATGTCTGCACCTCGAAGATGCCGCTGCAAGCCATCGTTCGTACCGCATTGGATAACCTAAAAAAGGAGATTGAGTAATATGTTCAACGGATTATATAAAGTAATGGAGAAACTTCGCCCCACCTTCTCGGAGGGAGGCAAGTTGCACGCCCTTCACTCCTTGTTTGACGGGTTCGACACATTCCTGTTCACGCCGAACACCACATCGAAGCGTATCGGGACGCAGATACACGACGGCAGCGACTCCAAGCGTACGATGATTATCGTCGTACTGGCACTGATGCCCGCTATGCTGTTCGGTATGTTCAATGTGGGCTATCAGCACCTGCTCGCCACGGGCGAACTCGTTCGCGGGGCGATGACCTGTGCCTTATGGTGGAAAGCCTTCGGCTTCGGACTGCTCGCCGTGCTACCTTATATTCTTGTCACCTACGCCGTAGGTTTGGGAATAGAGTTCACCGTGGCACAATGGAAGCACGAAGAGATACAGGAAGGATTTCTCGTAACGGGTATTATCCTGCCGCTCGTATTGCCTATCAACACCCCGCTGTGGATGGTGGCTCTGGCAACGGCGTTCGCCGTTATCTTTGCCAAGGAGATATTCGGTGGTACGGGATACAACATCTTCAATGTGGCACTGATTGCCCGTGCGTTCCTCTTCTTTGCTTACCCGACCCACATGACGGGCGACCACGCTTTTGTTCGCACCGGAGGGACTTGGGGCTGGGACGGTGGCAAGACCATCGTTGATGGTTTCTCGGGCGCAACGCCTCTAACACAGATTGCCACCACGGCTGACTCACACCTTATTCCCGTGGATTTTTGGACAGCGTTCAACGGTCTTATCCCCGGTTCTATCGGTGAAACCTGCTGCTGGGCAATTCTCCTGGGCGCACTGCTGCTGCTCTCGACAGGCGTTGCCTCGTGGAAGACGATGCTTAGTATATTCGTCGGCGGCGCACTGACCGCACTGCTGTTCAACGCCTGCGGACCGGACACGGCGGCCGCTCACCTGCCTTGGTATATGCACTTGGTATCGGGTGGCTTTGCATTCGGTGCCGTCTTTATGGCGACCGACCCCGTCACCTCGGCTCGTACGGAGTGCGGCAAATGGATATACGGATTCCTGATAGGCTTTATGGCTATCCTCATCCGCGTACTCAACCCCGGCTATCCCGAGGGAATGATGCTGTCTATCCTGCTGATGAACGCTTTTGCACCGCTCATTGACTGGTGTGTCGTACAAGTGAATATCAATCGCCGTGCTAAACGCGCTAAAATTTAAGAGATTATGGCACAGAAGAAATATGTATGTTCCGTATGTGGCTATGTCCATATAGGAGATAATGCACCGGAAGAGTGTCCGCAATGCCACCAGAAAGGTGTGTTTGTCGAACAGAATAAAAAAGGCTTTGACACCAACAGCAACACCTACACTATTGTGTATTCCATAGTGATTGTAGTGATTGTGGCAGTGCTGCTGGCTTTGGCAAGTCAGTTGCTCAGCCCCCGCCAACAGGCGAATGCCCTGCTCGACAAGCAGAAACAGATACTCGTGGCTCTCAATCAGGACTATTCGAATACAGACCCTGCACAGATGTATAACACATTGATAAACGATACAATCTATGTAGGAGAGAACAAACTCCCTGTTTATTTGGCAACCATTGACGGCAAGACCAAGTATGTGTTTGAACTCAAAGGTAACGGTCTATGGGGAGGTATTGGCGGGTATTTGGCATTAGATGCAGACAAGAACACTATCTATGGCATCAATTTCAACCACGAGAGTGAAACTCCTGGTTTGGGTGCAGACATTGTAACCGCCAAGTTCCGCAACCAGTTCAACGGCAAGCATATCCGCAATGCGCAAGGCGAACTCTGCTCTGTGGCTGTACTCAAGGCCGGCAAGAAGGCAGACAACGGTAGCGAACAAGTGGATGCCCTGTCAGGCGCAACCATCACTTGTACGGGTGTAAGCGATATGCTCTACAACCGCCTGCACGAGTACGAGTCGTTCTTGAACGACCAAGCAGCACCTGTCACAATAGTGGATGGCGTAGTCTTCACGGGCGACATCAACAGTATTGCCCCTGCAGATATTCTCTCGGTAGAGGTCATCAAGGACAAGGCTGCCATCGGGAAAATAGAAGCAGTAGCCGGATATAGCGACGAAGCCCTGCAAGGCGGAGTCATTGTAATCAACACAAAGAAGGAGAAATAGCCCTATGTTATCAGAGAAAACAAAAGAGGTTCTACTCGGTCCGCTCAACAAGAACAACCCTGTAGTCGTACAGATATTGGGTATCTGCTCATCGTTGGCGGTTACCGTACAACTGAAGCCCGCACTCGTAATGGGTATTGCCGTAACGATAATCGTTGCGCTGTCCAATGTGGTTATATCGCTCATGCGAAAGACCATACCGATGCGTATTCGTATCATCGTACAATTGGTGGTCGTAGCCGCTTTGGTAACGCTCGTCAGCGAGGTACTGAAAGCCTTTGCTTACGACATCGCCATGCAGTTGAGCGTCTATATCGGACTTATCATTACCAACTGTATCCTCATGGGACGCCTTGAGGCATTCGCCATGACCAACAATGTAAAGGACTCGCTCCTAGACGGTCTGGGCAACGGGTTCGGCTATGCCATCATACTTGTCATCATTGCGTTCATTCGGGAGTTGTTCGGGGCAGGCACCCTGCTCGGCTATCGTATCATACCGGAGAGTTGGTATGTTGCCAACGGCGGTTGCTACGAGAACTGCGGTATGATGATGATGCCCGCTATGGCATTGATTCTCGTAGGTTGTATTATCTGGGTACACAGAAGCATAAATAAGGAGGAGAAATAATATGGAACACGCATTTAGTTTGTTTATCCGCAGTATCTTTGCGGACAATATGATTTTCGCATACTTCTTGGGTATGTGCTCCTACTTGGCTGTATCGAAAGATGTCAAGACCAGTGCGGGGTTAGGCATAGCCGTCACCTTTGTACAAGTACTGACCCTGCCGGTCAACTACCTGCTGCAAGTGCATGTACTCAATCCGCTTGGGCTAGGGTACTTGTCGTTTATCCTATTCATCGCCGTTATTGCCGCTATCACGCAATTGGTGGAGATGATTGTGGAGAAATACTCTCCCTCTCTCTACTCGTCGCTCGGTATATTCCTGCCGCTGATTGCCGTCAACTGCGCCATTATGGGTGGTTCACTCTTTATGCAACAGCGCATCTTGCTCGACCCCGTCAATACCAAAGCCATTGCCAACTTGGGTGATGCTTTCGCCTTTGCATTAGGCTCCGGACTGGGCTGGATGTTGGCTATCGTATGTATGGCAGGTATCCGCGAGAAATTGGAATATAGCGACATTCCAAAGCCGCTGCAAGGGATGGGTATTATCTTCATCACCGCCGGTCTTATGGCAATGGCATTTATGTGCTTCTCGGGTTTGAATATATAATTAGCAAGCAACAATCAACAATGAATATCACAGCAATTCTTTGGGCAGTGGGCGTCTTTTTGGGCGTGATACTGCTATTGGTCATCATCCTGCTGGTTGCCAAGAAATACTTGGTGGCTTCCGGTGATGTAACCATTACAATCAACGGCGACAAGGAGTACAAAGTGCCTGCCGGCGGAACACTCCTATCCACTTTAGGCGAAGCAGGCGTACACTTGCCTTCTGCCTGTGGCGGTAAAGGCTCGTGCGGTCAGTGCAAGTGCCAAGTGCTTGAGGGCGGCGGAGAGATTCTGCCTACCGAGACCGTACATTTCACCCGTAAGCAGCAGAAAGAGCATTGGCGTTTGGGCTGCCAAGTGAAGGTAAAAGAAGACATCAAGATGAAGGTCAGCGAGTCCATTCTCGGCGTAAAAGAATGGGAATGTACCGTTATCTCCAACAAGAATGTCGCTACCTTTATCAAGGAGTTCAAAGTGGCACTGCCGAAGGGCGAACACATGGACTTTATCCCGGGTTCGTATGCACAGATTCGTATCCCCGCATACGACATCTACTACAAGGATTTTGACCGCTCGTTGATTGGCGATCTCTATATCCCGTCGTGGGAGAAATTCGGGCTGTTCAACCTGCATCAAGTAAACACCGAGCCTACCATTCGTGCCTACTCTATGGCGAACTACCCCGACGAGGGCGATATTATTACGCTGACTGTGCGTATCGCCACGCCGCCGTTCAAACCCAAAGACCAATGCCCTAACGGACCTGAGTTCCAAGATGTGCCTTGCGGTATCGCCTCAACCTATATCTTCTCGCTCAAGCCGGGCGACAAGGTAATGATGTCGGGCCCATACGGCGAGTTCCACCCTGTATTCGACAGCAAGAGAGAGATGATTTGGGTCGGCGGTGGTGCCGGTATGGCGCCGCTCCGCGCACAGATTATGCACATGCTCAAGACGCTGAATACACGCGACCGCGAGATGCACTATTTCTACGGCGCACGCGCTATCGACGAGGTATTCTTCCTCGACGACTTCCTCGAGTTGGAGAAGGAGTTCCCGAACTTCCACTTCCACTTGGCACTCGACCGTCCCGATCCCAAGGCAGACGCAATGGGCGTAAAATACACACCGGGCTTCATCGCACCTGTGATGGGCGACACCTATCTCAAGCAACACGAAAATCCCGAAGATGTGGAGTACTACCTCTGCGGTCCTCCAATGATGGCAAAGACTGTGCTTGACCTACTCCACT
>CAVHKB010000186.1:0-4847 GCA_963636305.1 Prevotella sp. P5-108 | reverse complement strand
GTTCTACATCGTCCACATATAGAGAGTTCCCTGCATAGAGTCCGCTGTTTGCACGAAAGTTTGGGTAATTACTTGCGGAGAATATAACATTCATCATTGCAGGGACCTCGCTATTGAAATAGTAGATTGGTACACGAATGTTCACCCAATCGTTATATTCCCTTTTTTCACGCCACATTCCTTCTGCAATCTGCGTTACTTTTTGGTCAGTGCCACATTCGTTGCCGTCTAATGCCTGCCTTATATCACTTTCTTCGTTTGTTCGAGTTGTACTGGTACAAGAACCGTTCTTGCCCATATATTTGCTGCTTTTTGCAGTACCTGACCACGCATAGTAGAGCAAATAAAAATCTTCTTTGGTTACATTACCTCCTGTGCGGCGTATCCATACGGACATAGTATCGGGGCGATAACTCCAATTTATGCCGCCTTCTGTACCTGCAGTTGCTTCGTTTGGGGCGGTTAGGCTCTTCACATATACCCACGGTTTGCCGAGAGAGAAGTAACCCGGAGATATTTCCGTGATACTCATTGCGCCCACCTCTTGACCTTGCACCATCATACTGGCGTTGCCAGTGTGTCCTGCCTCCTTGTGGGCAAAGTTGAACTGAAAACCGAATTGCGATACATTACTAGCGTTCCAATTGGCAGGTTGTACACATCCATCGAACTTTGCAGCAGACCAGTCCTCGAATCCTGCGTTCGGCAATTGTTGCGCATTTGCGTTTATTATTAAGAAACAAGCAGTTAGCACTGCAATGAAGAGGTTGTAATTATGCTTCATCAGCCTATATTTTTGTTATATTATTTACCATTTTATCCACGCTGCAAAATTAGGGCAAGATTGATGTTTCTGCAATATCTCGCCTTATTAAAAAAGGTACTTTTATTAAGACATAAAAAAGTAAACATCTTGAAAAACGGGTGTTATAGTGTACTATTATTAAGATTTTTATTGTGAATGTTTCTTTGATTGAAGAGGGTTGACGGTTGAGAGCAGGGTGTGGTGTGCATGGGTTTAGCAGATGAGAAAATAGTTGTATCTTTGTCGGCAGAAAGAAAGATACAAGGATATTGCAAATATGAACAAGATAAAGTTTTGGTTAGACAACAGTCGTACGGTATCTGTACCCCAGTCATTACTGCCGACGGTGACAGCCATAGTGTTCTGTATAGGTCAGGAGGGTTTTATCGGTTGGTTGTCTATTCCCGTTATTATCGGTGTATGTTTTGCCCATCTTGGGATGAATTTGGCAGATGACTACTTTGATTACCTTCAGGACGACCGTACCCGCTCGGAGGTATGTAGTACGAGTGTTCGCGCTCGTATGGACAAGTGTCATTATTTGCATGACGGTAAGGCGAGTGTGAAAGAACTGCGGAATGTGATTATTCTCTTTCTCGCGATTGCTGCATTGATGGGACTTACGACGGTTGTTGTGCAATGGGTTGTGAATGGTACGGGGGCGGTTTATGGTATATTGTTGTATGCGTTGTGCGGTTTATTTGTCGGCATCAATTATTCTGGTCGTCCCTTGCGATTATGCTATCACGGATTAGGAGAGTTGACTATTGGCGTGATGTTCGGTCCATTGTTGATGCTTGGAGTACAAGCCGCCCTTACAGGCAGTATGTTTTCATGGCCGATGTTGTGTATGAGTATAGCCGTAGGTTGTTTGGTGATGAATATATTGTATGTACATTCCGTGATGGAGGTGGGTGCAGATGCTGCGCTTGACAAGATGACTTTTGCCCGTTTGTTGAACAGTGTCGGATGGCGGATTGTTTTTTTAGGCATCTTTGCTCTATTGCCTTTCTGTCTGTTGGGATTGGGAGTTGCAATGCATTGGTGGAGTGCGTGGTGTTTATTGACATTGGTTACGCTACCTATGTCGGTGTATCTTATCTACTCGACCCGACAGTATGCCTACGACAAGCCCCGCAACGACACACCTCGCTGGTGGCTTGGTCCTATGGGTGACTGGGAGAAATACAAGGCAGCCGGTATGGATTGGTTTTTATTCCGATGGCTTTTGGCACGCAATATCTGTACATTTTTCTGTTTGATACTGTGCATTGTCGGTATTATCGGTTTGTTTTGATGTTTGTGCGGGGAAGTTGTTTGTATTTGAAATGTTTATGAGATAAATAGTTACAGAAAAATGCGTAAAAATAGCAGAAAAGGTTTGCTCAATTATAGAATATGTTGTAATTTAGTCGCCGAAAAGAAAACATCTAATACTAACCCCTATAAAAGGAATATATTATGACAATGACAGTAACATTCAACCAACTTCGGAAGGTGAAAGATAGTCTGCCGAGCGGCAGTATGAATAAGATTGCAGAAGAGTTAGGAATAGAGCCGGATGCAGTTCGTGCATATTTCGGCAGTCAAACCAATACGGGTTCAGGATTGCATATCGAACCAGGTCCTGACGGTGGTTTAGTAGTATTGGATGATACTCGTATTTTGGAAATTGCGTTGCGCATTGCATGGGAGCATAGTAATGCAAAATAGATGTAGCGAAGCCTATATTTGACACATTACCATAAGGTTTTCTTGAAGGATATACTTTGAGGAGACCTTATGTTTATTTTTACAGAATACAATTCGAGCAATGAAAAAGACAATTTTATCCGCTTTACTATGCGGTTTGCTTTGCACGATACCTGTTCGTGCTATTGAGATGCCCGGTTTTGAGTGGTCGATTGGAACAGACATCACTTCTGCGTATTTGTGGCGTGGTATGCGATACGGGGGTCTATCGTTTCAGCCTGATGTATCGATCGGTTATGGTGGCTTGATGGTAGAAGGTTGGGCTAATATAGGTACGGAAGACTATACATTCAAGGCATTTGCGCCGGAGTTGGATGTGACTATATCGTATGGTCTTGCCGGTTTTCGTGTAGGTGTGAACCATATTTATTACTTTGACGGCAGTAAGTACTTTGATTTTAGAGGCAGCGATTATGCGGCGTATATGAATGAAGAAAGCAGTTCGACTCAGACGGAGGTGTTTGCAGAGTTCAATTTAGGCGATTTGTTGGAGTCGGCACCCTTGTATATAGGTTGGCATACTTATATTGCAGGAGATGACAAGTATCCTGATTACGAGAACCCTATAGTGAACGGAGCAGATACGACCTACAATATGAAACGGGCGTATTCTTCTTATATCGATATATCTTATGATTTTCAGTTGCCGTTGAACTTCACCCTAACACCCACGATAGGTATGACGCCTTGGAAGAGTACCTACACGCATTATGAGGGTAATTTTGCAGTTAATAATCTCTCTTTGAAGTTGAATTGGGAACTTGAAGTGGGCGAACATTTTGCATTGGACCTATATGCAATAGGCAGTATAAATACCTATAAGATGAGCAAAGACAATCTTATTCCCAAGACGGCGGAAAGTTATGGCAACCAGCGAATAAACGGTGCGATAGGTATAGGATTGTGGTTATATTAGCAGAATGTATATGAACAGAAAATATCTCAAGCCTGCGAGTGCGGCAGTATTTTTGATTATAGCAGTTGTGTTCCTTTGGTTTTATCCGGAACACGATAGAGCGGGTAAGTACCATACAAACAAGGGGCAAGTATTCGGTACTTATTACACTATCCGTTACCAATGCAAGCAAGACTTGGAAGCGGAGATACTTGCCCGTTTGAAGGCGTTTGACGGTACGATGTCGATGTTTAATGATACCTCGATTGTATCGCGCATCAACAGGAATGAAGATGTAGCACTGAACAAGGATTTTCTTGATATGTATGCTACAGCAGAGCGTGTGTCGGCATTGACGGACGGTGCATTTGATATTACCGTAGCCCCGTTGGTTAATGCATGGGGGTTCGGGTTTCAGAAACAGGAGCAAGTAAACTCCTATATGATTGACAGTCTGCTTGAGATAGTCGGCTACCAGAAAATATCAGTGTTTGACAACCGTTTGTGGAAGAGTGACCCGCGCATTATGCTTGATGCGAGTGCGATAGCAAAGGGGCAGGGTTGTGATGTTGTCGCTGCATTATTGGAGGAGAAAGGTTGCAGGAACTACTTAGTAGATATTGGCGGAGAAGTGGTATGTTGCGGAGTAAATGAGAAGGATGAGATGTGGCGTATCGGTATAAGCAAGCCGATAGATGACCCGAGCGGTCAACGGAATGAGATACAGGAAATAGTGTCGGGTGTAGCATTGTGTATGGCTACCTCTGGCAATTACCGTCAGTTCTATTATGACAATGGTATTCGCCGTTCCCATACAATAGACCCTCGAACAGGTTATCCGGTAGCACACAGTCTGTTGAGTGCGACGGTGATAGCAAACAGTTGTATGGAAGCCGATGCGTTGGCGACAGCGTGTATGGTGCTTGGGACAGAGAGCGCGGTTCGGTTGATTGACAGTCTTCGAGATACGGAGTGTTACCTTATTTATGACGATGCAGATACCTTGCGAGTTGCGATGAGTAGTGGGATGAGGAAGTTCTTGCAAGGAGGGGAGGATTGAGAGATGGGGAAATTAACAATTAATAATTAACAATTAACAATTAACATGCATTGTTGGGTAGAGGGGCGTTGTGTGGTTTGAGGGGAACAGGAGGTTTATTTGGCGAAGGGGAGTTGAGAGCCATAGCACGCTATCAACAATTAACAATTAACAGTTAACAATTAACATGCAAAGAGGGGAGGTTTTCTTGTGGACGGACGGCGTTGCCGTATTGACATAAATTAGGCATGAATTATGGAGAGGGAATATAGTTTTGAGGGGAACATATTATTCTACCTGCGAAGGGGAGTTGAGAGCCATAGCACGCTATGGCTCTACAGTTAGCATAAGCGCAC
>CAVHKB010000185.1:0-4873 GCA_963636305.1 Prevotella sp. P5-108 | reverse complement strand
GACATTGGGGTAACTTCAAACAACATATTCCCCGTCATCAAGAAATTCTTATACTCCGATCATGAAATCTTCCTCCGAGAACTGATATCCAACGCAATAGATGCCACCCAAAAACTAAAGACGCTCGCTGCTGTAGGAGAGTTCAAAGGAGAATTAGGCGACCTAAAGGTACAAGTACGAATCGACAAAGAGAAACATACCCTCACCGTATCTGACCACGGCATTGGAATGTCCTCAGAAGAAGTAGACAAATACATCAACCAAATAGCATTCTCAGGAGCGGAAGAGTTTGTCAATAAATACAAAGACAATGCACAAGCCATCATCGGACACTTTGGCTTAGGATTCTATTCCGCTTTCATGGTATCCAAACAAGTGGAGATATTCTCGCAGTCATGGAAAGAGAATGAAAAAGCAGTTCATTGGGTATGTGACGGCAGTCCTGAATATGAGATGGAAGAAACCATCAAATCAGAACGAGGTACCGACATTGTTCTGCACATTGATGATGAAAATCTCAATCTTCTTGAAGACACCAAAATACTAGAAATACTCAATAAGTATTGCAAGTTTCTTCCAGTAGAGATAGTCTTTGGCAAAAAGAAAGAATGGAAAGACGGGCGCGAACAAGAGACCGCAGAAGACAATATCATAAACGATACGAATCCCGCATGGACACGAAAGCCCGCCGATTTAACTGAGGAAGATTATACAAAGTTCTATCATGAGTTGTACCCTAATCAAATAGACGAGCCTCTATTTCACATCCATCTTAATGTAGACTATCCTTTCCATTTGACGGGTATTCTGTATTTCCCGAAAATAAAGAACAACCTTGATGTACACCGTAATAAAATACAACTCTACTGTAATCAAGTATTTGTTACCGATGAGATAGAGAATATTGTACCAGAGTATCTAACACTACTGCACGGAGTAATAGATTCCCCTGATATTCCGTTGAACGTATCTCGGTCGTACCTGCAATCTGACCAGAACGTAAAGAAAATATCCTCTCATATTACGAAGAAGGTAGCAGACAAACTCGCAGAACTGTTCAAGAACGAACGAGAAGACTACTGTAAGAAATGGAACGACATTAAACTGTTTATCCAATACGGAATGCTCTCGGATGAAAAGTTCTATGAGCGTGCAGTGAACTTTGCACTTTTCGAGAATATAGAACACCAGTTCTTTACATTCAGTGAGTATAAAGACAAAATAAAGGAGCAACAAACCGACAAGAACGGTAATTTGATATGTCTTTATACGCAAGACCCTGAAGCGTCCTACTCCTATATAGAGCGTGCCAAACAAAAGGGCTACGATGTATTGCTGATGAACGGAGAACTTGATATTCACATTATATCGCAGACCGAAGAAAAGAACAGCAACTATCAAACAGACGACGCAGACAAGAAGAAAGAGGTAGTACGCTTCGTGCGTGTGGATTCGGATGTGATAGAAAATCTTATTCAAAAAGAAGAGAAGGCACAAGTTACGCTATCCGAAGCAGATACGGAAGCCCTACGGTTCGCCTTTGAATCACGCTTGCCGAAGAATGAGAAGACCAATATGTTTGTATCGTTCGAGGCAGTTGGAGAGTCGGCTTTACCGGTGTTCCTCACACAGAACGAGTTTATGCGTCGTATGAAGGATATGTCGCAACACCAGCAAGGACTTTCGTTCTATGGTAGTATGCCTGACCAATATAATCTTGTTGTCAATACAGCACACCCGCTGATTCAGTCGTTGCTTGCTGCTATACATACGGCAACAGATAGCAGTGTAGCACCTATCAATGAGCAGTTGGCAACGAAGAAGAAAGAAGAGGAAGTGCTGCAAGAACAACAGAAGGGTAAAAAAGAGGAGGAACTTACACAAGAGGAGAAAGATGCAGTGGACAACTGTACAAAGGAACTTGCTGCTTTGCGCGAGCAGAAAAAACAATTGTACGCTGCATTTGCCAACGACAATGAGCAACTCCCGCAACTTATTGACATTGCACTGCTTGCGTCCGGTCTATTAAGAGGTGAAGCACTTGCCAAATTCGTCAATCGAAGTGTATCGCTTCTGAAATAGTACAGATATAGAGATAACAAAGAAAAAAGCCCCTCCGTCAGGAGAGGCTTTTTTGTTGTAGTCAGGCTTTCTTACGACAAAACAAATGTTTTGCTATAGACAGACCTGTCAAGAGATAAGTAAACGAGGACGAAGCAAGAGAGAATATCCGTCCTACATTCTTCCATGCCTGTTGCACCTCGCAAGCATCCGCCGAGCAAGCCTTTTCGTAGCGTCGGAGTTCCTGATTCAAACGAATACGCTGGCGCATTATATCCTGTTGGTTGCGCATATCATTCAAGGGTCTCATTTTCATCCTCCTTTCTTTCGTTGTTCTGGAACAGAATACCGCTCAAAAAACGAATAAGCGGGTTAATGAATAGCGGTCGCCTACATAGAAATGCCACAATAGACAGGAGAATGAATACACCGCCCATGATGCAACATGCAGCCCACACAGGCATACAAATGGACAGACTATTTACTATCGCCACTGAAAAATAGCCTACAGCGACCAACAGCAATAGTCCCAACACCAAGAATGCAAAGAGCAAGCCTAAGATGACGGACAACTTATCTACCAACTCCAGTCGGCACAAGTCGCCACGCCTTTGCAGGTATGCTTTAGCATCCTCGACGAGTTGTTCCAATGAACTGCGTTTCTTACTCATCGCAATTACATTCAGCGGATTCAGCAGACAGGTTCTTTACTTTTGCAATCACTTGGTCTACTAACTGCTCCAACCGTTCTTTGCTGATGTCAGGCATTTTCTCCTGAATAAGTTTCTTTACTTGTTCACGCGTATCCTTACCACTTTGCGGTGCGAGAATAATACCCAGGAGCGCTCCTATCGCAACGCCTCCCAGCAATGATAATAATTTCTTCATAAAGGTTTAATTTTAGGGTTTATATTCCAGTTAGATAGCAAAAACTATTCCAATAGTTCGTTGTAGAGTCGGAGTGCCTGTTCTTCTTTTTGTGTCATCTGTGCATGGGTTTCGGTTGTTTTGTCGTCTTGACCTGTGAGGTGCAACACTCCATGAACGAGGATACGCAGTAACTCCTGTTGAAATGGTACATTCTGTTGTCGGGCGTTAGAGCATACTGTGTCCACGCTAATAAATATATCGCCAGACAGTATGAACGCGTCGGAATAGTCGAATGTAATGACATCGGTGTAGTAATCGTGTTGCAAGAACTGACGATTGACCTCCAATATCTTTTCGTCGTTGCAGAATATATAGTTGATATTTCCTATCCGCTTTCCATAATAAGCCGCGACAGAATGTATCCAGTTCTTCACTTTCTCTTGCTGCAATGCAGGGAGCGAAACACTATCGGTCTGAAAATATATCATATTGCTTTATTTTGTGAGGGAGGATTGATTTTTTAATGAAAAAACAAGTAGGCTATGAGTATTGCTGCTATAAGTCCTGCCACATCTGCAATTAAGCCGCATACAACAGCATAGCGTGTATCTTTGATGCCCACATAACCGAAATAGACTGCCAGAATATAGAAAGTGGTATCTGTAGCCCCTTGCATGATACTTACCAACCGACCGACGAACGAGTCGGCACCGTACTGCGTCATTGCATCGACCATCAGTCCTCTGGCTCCGCTACCACTCAGTGGCTTCATAAGTGCGGTCGGCAATGCAGGGACGAAGTCGGTATTCAGCCCCATGGCGGCTACGGCAGACGCAATAGCACCGACCATTAAATCCATAGCCCCCGAAGCACGGAACATTCCCACTGCTACGAGCATTGCTACCAAATAGGGGATGATACCCACCGCTGTTTTGAACCCATCTTTTGCGCCATCTATAAAGGCGTCGTACACATTGACTTTGCGTATCATTGCCTTGATGATGAAAGCGACGATAACTGCTAACAGTATCACGGCAGAACAGATGCTTGACCATTTGGTGAGCGTAGGTTCTGGGAGGCGGTATGCTCCGTATAACATCAGTGCCACGAAAGCGGTTATTCCGCCCAATGTCAGCAGAATGACCTTGTCCCAAAGGCGTATATGCTGAACCACGCACACCGATACAAGCCCTACCAAAGTAGAGAAGTAGGTGGCTAATAGTATCGGCAGGAATACATCGGCGGGATTGGCTGCACCCAATTGAGCGCGATAGACCATGATGCTGACAGGTATCAATGTCAGTCCTGAAGTGTTTAGTACGAGGAACATGATCATTGCGTTGGATGCTCGATTTTTGTCGGGATTGATTTCCTGCAATTGCTGCATAGCCTTTAGTCCCATAGGTGTCGCAGCATTATCGAGTCCTAACATATTAGCGGAGATGTTCATAAATATGCTGCCAAAAGCAGGGTGATTCTTTGGTACTTCGGGGAAGATACGGGAGAAGAAAGGTGCAACGATGCGCGAGAACGAAGCGACGACCCCACCTCGTTCGCCTATTTTCATGATACCCAACCAGAGAGTGAGTACGCCTGTT
This sequence comes from Prevotella sp. P5-108, assembly GCA_963636305.1. Classification (GTDB taxonomy): domain Bacteria; phylum Bacteroidota; class Bacteroidia; order Bacteroidales; family Paludibacteraceae; genus Colicola. The sequence goes on along the minus strand of CAVHKB010000185.1, from coordinate 344 downwards.
AGTCCTAATGATATTTCAAAACCTGTTTTAGCGGAATCGAAAGTGGAATTAAGAATGGCGTTGAAAATATCGGTTTCTCCTAAAAAGAAGAACTGCACAATACCGCTTATGACAGCAATCAAGATAAAGCCAATCCAAATATAATTAAGTACCATAGAGAATGTGCCTTGCGGGAACGGTTAGTAAATGTTGTTGAAACGCATTGCAAAGGTACAATAAATTATTGAAGTTGCATAATGCAAAAAACAATGCAGGCATTGCGGTTGAAATAGCCTATATGGTGTGGCGGAGGGGGGAATTAAGAATTAATAATTAACAATTAACATGCAAGGAATGGCATAGGC
>CAVHKB010000184.1:0-4932 GCA_963636305.1 Prevotella sp. P5-108 | reverse complement strand
GTTGAGAGCCATAGCACGCTATGGCTCTACAGTTAGCATAAACGAAGTTACAGACGACGGGCAAAGGAAGACGGTAGATGACAGGTGGCTGGAGGGTCTGGGGATTCTGGATTTCTGGGGGATTGTTGGGGTGAGGGAAACATAGGGTTCTACCTGCGAAGGGGAGTTGAGAGCAAAGTTACATTCGACTGCCAAACAACAAAGGTGTGGGGAGAGCCATAGCACGCTATGGCTCTACGGTATACATAAGCGTTGCACAAAACCTCCTTTCCGTGAGTAGAGCCATAGCACGCTATGGCTCTACAGTTGGCATAAGCGCACGGTGGAGGGTTGAATGGATTTGTATGGTGGGAGGGAAGAGGTGGGTGGAGGGTGTGGTGATATTCCTTAAAACTATTAGAGAGTGGCATATTTTTTGTTGACTATGGTGTGATCCACTATGCCTAATGGAAGGGCATAGCGAGTTAGAAAGATATTCGGTTTCATAGAAAAATATATTATGGAAGAGAAAAAGCAGTCGGTTCGTATTCAGACCTCGTTGTTGAATGCTGCCGAAAAGAAATGTTTGGTATGGTTAGCCAAGCGCATGCCCCGTTGTATCAACAGTGATATTTTGACGGTGGTGGGTGTGATAGGTGCCGTACTTATATTCTTAGGTTACCTATTGTCGAACTTGAACATCTACTGGTTGTGGTTGTCGTGTTTCGGTTTGTTGGTGAACTGGTATGGTGATTCGTTGGACGGGACATTGGCCCGTGTGCGGAATTGCCAGCGTCCTCGTTACGGTTACTATTTGGACCATAACATCGACTGTGTGAATGAGGCGTTGATGTTTGTCGGTGCTGGTTTGTCGGGGTTGATGAACTTGAGTGTCGCTTTGGCGATATACGCAGTTTATTTGGCACTGACCGTTTACGTAAGCATAAACGCGCACTTGAAGAACGAGTTCAAGTTGACCTACGGGAAGATGGGACCTACAGAGTTCCGATTTATTATCTTTATAGTGAATATATTGTTCATGTACATACCGTTCCTGCAGGAATACCGCTACGAGTTTATGTTCTTCGACACGCCTGTCCGCTTCGGTTGTTTGGACTATGTGGGAATGGGTATCTTGGTGATATTGCTGATTATGTACATGGTATCGTTCATTAAAGATGCTCGTTATTTTGCAGCGTTGGAGCCGCTGAAGAAGCAGGATGAACCGACGAAGAAAGCCAAATGAACAAGGCAGCGCGTCTGATAGTTCGTTACATTAAGTTCTCTTTATCCACGCTGGCAGGTACTGGCGTGGATACATTGGTTTTATGGCTCTGTTCGAGTTATTTGTTTGCTGGTAGTTATGTGGGCGAGTGCATTGTGTCGCCTTTCTTGTCGTTTGAGTGTGCGGTACTGACTAATTTCAGTATCGCATATTTTATCGTATGGCGTGACAGGGTGTCTCACCGGTGTTGGCATTCGTTTTGGCAGCACTATTTAGGTTATAACTTGTCGTGTACGAGTGTGTTCTTTTTGAAGATGGGGGTGCTATTGTTGATACAGTACATGACGAAGTGGAATGTAGTTGTATGCAATCTGCTGGCACTGTGCGTGTCGGGTGCGTTTAATTTTATACTGAACAACTGGGTCATTTTCCGTAACAAACGGAAGAAGCCGTCGGATTGTTCTTATTAAGGAGAAGAGATATGTCGGATAAACCCTTTACATTGGACAGGACCGTCCGTCTGCTGATTACGGTGGCGGTGTTGTTGGCACTTTTTTTCGTGTTCCGTCAGTTGAGTGGCGTATTGTTACCGTTTTTGGTATCGATGTTTTTGGCGTATCTTATTTATCCGATAGTCAGTTTTGTGCAATACAAGATGCATTTCCGTAGTAGGGTATTGTCGGTGATATTCACGCTGTTGGTGCTGTTTGGGGTGATTGTGGGCATAGTGACATTGCTTGTTCGTCCGATTTCGACGGAGGTGCAGAAGATGAGTAGTATCGTGTCGAACTATTTGGGAGGCATCAATGCCGAGACTTTGTTGCCGTTGGCATGGCAGGAGGGGCTTCGTGATTGGCTGCAGGAAGTGAATGTGGTGGAGATACTGAAGACGGCGAATGTGAGTAGTTTGTTAGAGAAGTTGGCACCTTATGTTGGCGGGTTGCTTGGTTCGGGCGTGAGCCTTGTGATGGGCTTGCTGGTGGTGTTCATCAGTATTCTATACCTGATATTCATTCTGATAGACTATGAAAAGATCAGTGAGGGAATCGTTCATATTGTGCCACAGAAATACCGTGTATTGGTATCGGGGATTATGACGGACTTGGAGGTGGGTATGAGCAAGTACTTCAGAGGTCAGGCACTGATTGCGAGTTGCGTGGGAGTGCTGTTCTGTATTGGTTTTTCGATAATGGGTCTTCCGATGGCGATAGTGGTGGGCTTGTTTATAGGAATGCTGAATATGGTACCCTACTTGCAGGGAGTTGGTATTCCACTGTGTTTAGTGTTGGGTCTTCTTCAGTCGGCAGCAACAGGAACGAGTTACTGGGTTATTCTGATAGAGATCACAGCGGTGTTCTGTATTGTCCAGGTTATTCAGGATATGTTGCTGACGCCACTGATTATGGGGAAGACGATAGGCATGAAACCAGCCGTGATGCTTCTGTCGTTGTCGATATGGGGTAGTTTGTTGGGTGTTGCGGGTATGATTATTGCACTTCCGTTGACGACGGTTATTATCTCGTATTATAAGCGTTATGTGCTGCATGAGAGCGGTTTAGCGGAGGAGCAGGGAGAGGTGAGCAAGTAAGGGAAGAGGATTGAGGAAGAAGTTTTTTGAGAAAAAATGCGTCAAACGCTTGTGGGTATGAAAACATTATTGTACCTTTGCGTCCGCAAATGAGAGGAGATGTCTTTCAGTGCTGCGATGGTGCGGTAGTTCAGTTGGTTAGAATACATGCCTGTCACGCATGGGGTCGCGAGTTCGAGTCTCGTCCGCACCGCAGAGGTTGAGAGAGGTGAGCATTGCAGGAGCGATGCAGAATGGTGGAATTAAGAATTAGTTGAACGACTTTCACGAAGAGTGGAGGTCGTTTGTTGTTTATGGGGAGGCATGGATTGAATAGAGGCGACAGACGAGGATTGGTGCTGGTGTGTTGCGGAAACGGCGAACCGACTCACGGGAGAACTTGGTGCGGATAAGGCGTAAACAGAAGACATTGAAGAACGGATTGGTAACCAACGGATTGACCTGCATTGGCATAGCCGTTTGCGATGACATACTCTACCAAACAGAACACCGCCTGCGGGGCGGTGATAAAGCAGTCCCCGTTGACAATGATGACGATGTCACAGTCGGCATCGGAAAGCATGGTCGTCCGCTGATTGGTCGGTAAGGCGCGCGCGGGGATAGCCTAATCTTTCGTAGAGAGCCTTGAAAAGACGAATTAGTAGAGCAGTCCGAAGAGCCAAAGCGGGATGCGATGGCCACTGCCTATCTCGATGTCATCGACGGCAAGGTAGGCATTGGGCAAGTCCTTGATTTGGTCGTAAGTTTTTGCCGAACCGCCTACCTCGAAGATATATTTGCGGTTGATTTCAAAATCGCCCTGCTTGGGCAACTGTACCTCCTGCGTATGGCGCAACTGATTGAAAAAGAATGTCTCACGAAGCGTCCCCTTATCGACATGCGATGAGAGGCAGTACATCAGATTGGTATTCTCCAAATAAATCTTGTCGGGCTTACTGAGTGCTTTCATGCTCTTCGCTTCGGAGGAGAACAGTGCCAACAAATCGGCTCGCTGGAGCGTATAGAGCATCTTCAACCCATTTGCACGATTCGTCTCCAATTCCCGATAGACCTCCGCCATCTTGGGCGTAAACGGTACCCGCTCGGCAAGAATGACAAACATCTTTTGAATCTTCTGTATCGTACTGTACGACACATCTTCCACCAAAGGCAATTCACCCTCTATCACCTGACGCACAACACTTTGCAGTCGTTCGCCAAAGCCATTGCCTGCCTCCCGATAGAATGGATAGTAGCCGTGCTGCAAGTACTCGGAGAATAGCGTCAGAATACGATGCTCTTGCAAGTGCGCCGCTGCGATGGAGGTATGCTGTGCGAGCAGTGTCTCCAAATCAATCGGCTCGCCGATAGGATAACCCTCGAACAGCAAATACTCACGGAACGACATACCATGCAGCGTATATGTCCGCTGCCGACGCGACAAATCGCCCTCGTGTACGGAGAGTTGCAACATAGAAGACCCCGTATAGATGAGGTGCAACTTGGTATAATTATCATACAGATTCTTGATAACCGTCTGCCAATGAGGCAGGTAATGCACCTCATCCAAGAACAAATGCTTGCCACCGTGGGTATAGAAATACTCCACCAAATCGAACAAACTATGCGTTTGGAACCACAGGTTGTCCATAGACACATAAAGCACGCTCTGCGAATCGGGAAAGGCATCGCGGATATGCTGCAAAAGCAATGTGGATTTTCCCACACCACGCGCCCCTTTCAAGCAAATAAGGCGATTATCCCAATCGATTTGATAGTACAAATAGCGATGGTAGGTCATATTTACCTCCGCCATACGCATCGTTGACCAATGGCGCAACTGCTCTATGTCTTGTTCGCTTATCATAACGGCGACAAAGATACGATATTTATCGGACTCGCAAAAGAGTTATAGGCTAAAAAGAACTACAAAGGGTCTTTTTTAGTATGAGAAAAGAACTGTAGAGGGACTTTTTTGATACAGGAAAAGAACCACAGAAGGTCTTTTTCTAATACAGGAAAGGAACTATGGATGGTCTTTTTCTGTGCAGACAGGAGAAAGGAATAGAGGGTTAGTCGGTTGGGGAGAGGAGAGTGCGGAAGGTGTTCTGCACTGCCTCGTAGGAGTAACGGTCGAGATAGACCTGACGGGAGTAGGCAT
>CAVHKB010000183.1:0-5052 GCA_963636305.1 Prevotella sp. P5-108 | reverse complement strand
TGAGGACATACATAGGCGCACTTGTTACACTCGATACAGTTCTCTGCGTTCCATACAGGCACGAATGCCGATACACCACGCTTCTCGTATTTAGCCGTACCTGCGGGCCATGTACCGTCTTCAATGCCCTTGAATGCCGATACGGGCAGCAAGTCGCCGTCTTGTCCGTTGATAGGACGCACGATGTTGGTTACGAACTCCGGCTCGTTGCCATAGTTCGGTTTCTCGTCTGCGCCGAGATTCGACCAAGCGGGGTCGATGTCGAGCAAGTGGTACTCACCACCGCGGTCAACGGCAGCGTAGTTCTTGTTCACAACATCCTCACCCTTCTTGCCGTAGGACTTCACAATGAAGTGCTTCATTTCCTCAACGGCTTTCTCTACAGGGATGACACCCGTAATACGGAAGAATGCCGATTGGAGAATGGTGTTGGTACGGTTGCCCAGACCAATCTCCTGCGCAATCTTGGTGGCGTTGATATAGTACACCTTGATGTTATTGTCTGCGAAGTACTTCTTTACCTTGTTCGGCAGGTTCTTCTTCAGTTCCTCGCCCTCCCAAATGGTATTTAAGAGGAAAGTACCGTTCTTCTGCAGACCACGGGTAACATCGTACATGTGCAGGTATGCCTGTACATGGCAAGCCACGAAGTTCGGGGTGGTTACCAGGTAGGTGGAGTGGATAGGTTCGTCACCGAAACGCAGGTGCGAGCAGGTGAAACCGCCCGACTTCTTCGAGTCGTAGGAGAAGTATGCTTGGCAGTATTTGTCGGTGGTGTCACCGATAATCTTTACCGAGTTCTTGTTGGCACCTACGGTACCGTCTGCACCCAGACCAAAGAACTTGGCTTGGAACATACCCTTGCCGCCCATTGCGATTTCCTCGCCGACGGGGAGCGAAGTGAAGGTAACATCGTCGTTGATACCCACGGTGAAGTGGTTCTTCGGACAGGGCAATGCCAAATTCTCATAGACAGCCACCATCTGTGCAGGGGTGGTATCATTCGAGCCTAAGCCGTAGCGACCGCCAACTACCAAGATGTTGTTCAGTCCGAGTTCGTCCAAAGCGTCTTTGACATCGAGATACAACGGTTCGCCGTTTGCACCCGGCTCTTTGGTACGGTCGAGTACGCAGATACGCTTTACCGAAGCGGGCAGTGCTTCTTTCAGGTACTTCAGGCTGAACGGGCGATAGAGGTGTACATTAATCATACCCAACTTGTTGTTGCCCTTGGTAGCCTCGTAGTCAATCACCTCGCGGATTGCCTCGCAAGCAGACCCCATACAGATGATGATATTCTCTGCGTCAGCAGCACCGTAGTAGTTGAACGGACGATACTTGCGACCGGTAATCTCCGAAATCTTGTCCATATAGTCGCTTACGATATCTGCTACGGCGTTGTAGTAGGTATTGCAACTCTCGCGGTGGGTGAAGAATACATCGGGGTTCTCTGCCATACCGCGCATAACGGGACGCATAGGCGACAGCGCACGCTCACGGAACTCTTGGAGTGCTTCCATATCCACCAGCGGACGGAGGTCTTCCATATCGACTACCTCAATCTTCTGATACTCGTGGCTGGTACGGAAACCGTCGAAGAAGTTCAAGAACGGTACACGGCTCTTGATGGTCGAGAGATGTGCTACCCCGGCGAGGTCCATTACCTCTTGTACGCTGCCTTCAGCCAGCATAGCGAAACCGGTCTGACGGCAAGCCATTACATCTTGGTGGTCACCGAAGATACAGAGTACATGGCTGGCCAAGGTACGAGCCGAAACATGGAATACGGTCGGTATCAACTCACCGGCAATCTTGTACATGTTCGGAATCATCAAAAGCAGACCTTGTGACGCTGTGAAGGTAGTCGTCAGTGCGCCTGCATTCAGCGAGCCGTGTACTGCACCGGCAGCACCACCCTCCGACTGCATCTCTTGTACCATAACGGTCTCGCCGAACATGTTCTTGCGTCCGGCAGCAGCCCATTCGTCGACATTCTCTGCCATTGGCGATGACGGCGTGATAGGATAGATAGCAGCTACTTCTGTGAACATATACGCGATATGTGCAGCAGCAGCGTTACCATCACAAGTCATAAACTTTTTTTCTTTCATACGAAAAATATAGATTAGTTATTGTATTATGTAATTATTTAGTATAGAAATCCGAAGAGCCATAGGGGTACTTTGTTGCCTGTACCTACCTTTAGGTCTGCGACTGCGGTCATACGATAGGACGTTTTAACAGCAGGGTGTACAGATACATTGAAGTAGTTTACTCCGTCCACGACAAAGAGTGCGTTGTGGTCAGTAGCATTGACTTTGTGATTAGCGTGTAGAGCATTATAGAAGAAGGTTTCTGCTACTGCCTGGGGTTCGACTTGCCTTGTAGGCAGAGAATAGAGCAGATTAGTGTTCTGCATATATACTCGCTGCGGTTTAAGTGGGTATTGCTTATCGGGCATATACAACATATTGAGCAGGCGGGCTTCTTTGAGGTACTTGATATAGTTCATGATTGTTGCCCGTGACATTCCCAATTGTTCGGAGAGGCTCAATACATTCAACTGACAAGGTGTGTTCTCGAGAAAAGAGTACAACAACTGTCGTATTTTAGGCAGATAGGTGACATCGATCTGTTTGACGAGCGAGATGTCGACCTCTAATGTCATATTCATTATCTTGAGCAGTGCTTCTTGGAAATTTTGTTTCTCCAAGAAAAACGGATAGTAGCCGTGATGTAGATAGTCGGAGAAATACCATAACGGATTTACTCTGTCGATGATACGCTGTGCGATGTCCTCATGATAGAGGATAATATCCCGAAGGGTGTAGATAGGGAACTGTTGCCCTGCTTGCAGGTTGAGATATTCACGGAAACTCAGTCCTCGCAGGTTGTACATTTTGACTACTCCGTACAGAGGATTACCCTCTTCCATAAGCCTCATGATAGGTGAGGCGGAGAACACTATACGGAGGTTGGGATATGTATCGTAGCAAGCACGGATTTCGGACGCCCAGTTTTCGTATTTGAAAGTCTGATCCAAGAGAAGCAGTTTGCCGCCCTGTTGAACGAATTCGCCTGCAAATTCGAGCAATGTATTACGAGAGAAATAAAAGTTGTTGAAGTTCACATAGAGACATTCTCTTGAAAGACCGTAGTAGTCTTTGGCGTGGGATAGCAGAAAAGTGGTCTTCCCTATTCCACGCGAGCCTTTAATGGCAATGAGACGATCTTGCCAATTGATTTCTTTCATGAGCAGGCGTTGTACAGGTACCTCCAAATGTTCCAAGAGATAATCATGTGTTTTGTAGAATGTATCTAACATTGCTCCATTGCTATTCAGCCATAAATGCCCGTTTGTCGGATAAATTACGCAACGAGTTCCGATGTTCGGATTTAGAAAGATGCGAGCAGTTGCGTGCAAGCATGGTTCAGCACCGAAGAGAGCATAATTTGACGCTGCAAAGGTAGTCGAAATAGTTGGTATTTGCAATGTATATATGGCAAAATTTAGGTATTTTATGTGTAGAAATTGGTATGGAGAGGGGAGGGGGCAATTAACAATTAATAATTAACAATTAATATGCAGAGAATGGTCGTGCGTATTACCTCGCAGGAATATACAAAGAGAGCCATAGCACGCTATGGCTCTACAGTTAGCCTAAACGAAGTTACAAACGACGGGCAAATAATAAACAAATAACAATCAAATAATAGCCAAATAACATTGATAGACAGAGAGACAAAGTATAGTTCTTTTGGAACACTATGTTCTACCTGCGAAAGAGAGTTGAGAGCCATAGCACGCTATGGCTCTACAGCATACATAAGCGAAGTTACAAATAGCGGGCAAGGGAGCAATTAACAGTTAATAATTAACAATTAACATGCAGAGATATAAGTAGAGCCATAGCACGCTATGGCTCTACAGTTATCAAGAACGAAGTTACTTGCGATAGAGAAGTATTGATGAACAATCAAGCGGGGGAGGAGGTTGATTGGTGGGAGTTGCGGCGGTGGAGGGTTGCATAGAGGAAGAGCAGTGATGCGAAGAACAACCATGGAATGTCGCCCATTGGATAATCGGGGTTACTTTGATTTTTCACATAAGTCCATTCTGTGCCACTCCATTGGTAAACCTTGCCATCCACTATCTTCGTTGATGCGGTCGTCAGCCAACCATCATCCTCGTTCCAATAGTAAGTAGTACCTTCGGTGTCGGTGTAGGTTTCTCCTGCATAAGTTCCATCGGTAGAAGGTGCGACGCGGCGGATAGCGCCATAGGAAGCGGATTGTTGGTTGGCGGTTGCGGCAGCGTTGGCAGCAGCCAGCGTTTTGGAAGATGTTTTGGTTCGTGCCGCAAGAGCGGGGAGAGAGTTAGCGGTTGCGTATGGTGCGGACGAGGACGATACAGCGGAGGCAGTATTGTCGTAGGATTGTGCATTGGCAGAGGCGTTGTTGCTTACCGCAGCATTTTGCCCTGCAGAAGCGGATACGGAGGAGGAATGCACCTTTTGGTTTGACATTTGTGTCAGTTGTTGTGAGGTGTAGTTGCCAGATGCGTTTCGGTTTAAGTTAGCCGCCGTGTTATATGAGGCATTGGAATGATATTGCTTGTCGGCAGGTGCGTTGGTGAGAGGCAGCAGCAATTCGGGATCAGTATTGCCGTTGGCATTATGGTTATTGCGCGGCGAGTAGGTGGGAATAGCCACGACCTTAGGCGATTCGAAGGTGAAAGCATATTTGATGCCGTAGATGAGAGCGGCAGCAGACAGCAGCAACAAGACAGCAACAATGTACGATTTGAAGTTATTCATAGTTCGTTTAATTAGTATATGGTTGATTTTTATTCATTTATTTATAGCAATCGCAACAGCGCATATTGCGTTGCAAAGGTAGATATTTTTGTGGATATGTGCAATAGGGGAGTATTTTTTTTTGTTTGCGATATTGGGGAGGGTTGTTTGTTAACGGACGGCGGTGCCGTATTGACATGAATTAATAATTAATAATTAACAATTAACATACAGAGTATGGCATAGGTATTATGAC